>JBBSRE010000117.1:0-8236 GCA_038243365.1 Burkholderiales bacterium
GACTTGCGCGCACGCTGGAAGCGCAGCGGCAGCGATGGCAATAGACATGCCGACCATGGCGAAGCGGGGGTTGAATTGAATGCGCATGAAGAACTCCTGATTTTTAGAACTGACACCGCTTGAAGATTCGCGCGGCTGACTATCAATACGCAGGTGTTCAAAAGCTGGATTCAGTTCACCCAAAAAAACTTCAGAGATGACATGAAAAAAGCTCCTCGGCGCATACCGAGGAGCTTGGCGGTGACCGGCGGCTTAGAGCCTTAAACCTGCCGACCAAACGGCCCGTCGTCTCCCACCTGCACCAGGTTGTCAGGCGTTGCCAACGGTGTAGGCGTGCGCTCCTGATTCCCGGGCGCTACGCAGTCAGCGTAGTAGCGCACATGCCCCGCGTCATCTTCGATTTCGACCAGGCCGTGAATATCAGTCTCAAACCCTGGGCACAGCTTGGCAAATTCGCGTGCGAACTTGAGGTAGTCCACGATTTTCTTGTTGAACACCTCACCGGGGATCAACAGCGGGATGCCGGGCGGATACGGCGTCACCAGCCCCACAGTGATGCGGCCTTCGAGCTGATCAATTTCGACGCGCTCCGTGGTGCGGTGCGCAATGTGCGAGAAAGCGTCGCTGGGCTTCATGGCCGGGGTCAGGTCCGAGAGGTACATCTCGGTGGTGAGCCTCGCAATGTCGTACTTGGCGTACATCTCGTGCACGTGCTGGCACAGCTCCTGCAGTCCCATGCGCTCGTAGCGTTTGTGCTGCTGGCAAAACTCGGGAAGGATGCGCCACATGGGCTGATTCTTCTCGTAGTCGTCTTTGAACTGCTGCAGCGCAGTCAGCAGGGTGTTCCAGCGGCCTTTGGTGATGCCGATGGTGAACATGATGAAGAAGCTGTAGAGCCCGGTCTTCTCAACCACCACGCCGTGCTCCGCCAAATACTTGGTCACGATGGAAGCCGGAATACCCGTCTTGTCGAACTTGCCATCCAGGTTCAAACCCGGCGTGACGATGGTCGACTTGATGGGGTCCAGCATGTTGAAGCCGTCGGCCAGCTGACCAAAGCCGTGCCACTTGCTGCCGTTCTTCTTGCTACGGCCATCGCTGCGAATGATCCAGTCTTCTGCGCGGCCAATGCCCTCGTCCACCAGCTTCTCTGGGCCCCACACCTTGAACCACCAGTCCTTGGCGCCGAACTCGGCTTCCACCTGGCGCATGGCGCGGCGGAAATCGAGCGCTTCCAGAATGCTTTCTTCCACCAGGGCCGTGCCGCCGGGCGGCTCCATCATGGCGGCAGCCACATCGCAGCTGGCGATGATGCTGTACTGAGGGCTGGTGCTGGTGTGCATCAGATACGCCTCGTTGAAGAGGTGGCGATCGAGCTTGGCGGTCTGCGAATCCTGCACCAGCACGTGGCTGGCCTGACTGATACCGGCCAGCAACTTGTGGATCGATTGGGTGGCGTACGTCACCGAATGCTTGGGCCGCGCGCGCTTCTTGCCCATGGAGTGGTACACACCGTAGAACGGGTGAAACGCGGCGTGCGGCAGCCAGGCCTCGTCGAAGTGCAGGTTGTCGACATAGCCGTCGAGCATGCTCTTGATGGTCTCGGTGTTGTACAGCACGCCGTCATAGGTGGACTGCGTCAGCGTCATGACGCGCGGCTTGATGTTCTTCGAATCCACCCCCTTGAGCAACGGGTTCTTCTTGATCTTGGCCTGGATGGCGGCGGGCTCGAATTCGCTCTGCGGAATCGGGCCAATGATGCCGAAGTGGTTGCGTGTCGGCTTCAGGAATACGGGAATAGCGCCCGTCATGATGATGCTGTGCAGGATGGACTTGTGGCAATTGCGGTCAACCACCACCACATCGCCAGGCGCCACCGTGTGGTGCCACACCATCTTGTTCGAAGTACTGGTGCCATTGGTGACAAAAAAGCAATGGTCGGCGTTGAAGATGCGCGCCGCGTTGCGCTCGCTCTCGCCAATGGCGCCGTTGTGATCCAGCAGCTGACCGAGCTCTTCCACCGCGTTGCACACGTCGGCGCGCAGCATGTTCTCACCGTAGAACTGGTGGTACATCTGCCCCACAGGGCTTTTCAGAAAGGCAACGCCGCCTGAGTGGCCCGGGCAATGCCAAGAATACGAGCCGTCTTCGGCGTAATCGAGCAGGGCCTTGAAGAACGGTGGCTTGACGCCTTCGAGGTAGCTCTTGGCTTCGCGGATGATGTGACGCGCCACGAATTCCGGCGTGTCTTCGAACATGTGAATGAAGCCGTGTAGCTCGCGCAGGATGTCGTTGGGCAAATGCCGAGCCGTCTTGGTCTCACCGTGCACATAGATCGGCACGTCGACGTTCTTGCGGCGCACTTCACCAATGAAACTGCGCAAGCTTTGGACGATAGGGTCGAGGTGCGAGCCGAGGGTAAATTCTTCATCGTCAATGGACAAAATGAAAGCACTGGCGCGGCTTTGCTGCTGCGCAAACTGCGACAGATCACCGTAGCTGGTGACGCCCACCACCTCAAACCCCTCCGTCTCAATGGCCTGCGCCAGCGCGCGAATGCCCAGACCCGATGTATTTTCCGAGCGGTAATCCTCATCGATGATGATGATAGGAAAGCGAAACTTCATGCGCAAATCTCCGTGCAACCGTGTTCCGGCCACTCGGGGACGGAAGTTCAAGACAGGCCGCGAGTGTACGAAATACGCCGCGCCCACAGAGCTCGAAACGCTGCCATGGTCCAGAATGCGGTGTGCCTCGTGCACGCAACGAGAGGAATGCAATGGAGGAATCCACAATCTGGTGGCTGGTGGCAGGTGCGGCGGTTGCCGTAGAACTACTTACCGGCACTTTTTATTTGCTGATGCTTGCGGTGGGCCTTGCAGCAGCCGCGCTGGCAGCCCATGCGGGCGCGGGCATGGTGATGCAGATGTTGACTGCCGCCATCATCGGCGGAGGCGCAGTCGTAGCGTGGCACTGGCTCAAACGAAGCCGCCCGGGCGACCCCTCAGCGCGTGCCGACCGCAGCGTCAATCTGGACGTCGGAGAACTCGTCATGATCGACATCTGGAACCCGGATGGAACCGCCTCCATCAAATACCGAGGTGCCACCTGGACCGCGGTTCACCGCGCCGGGGTCATCCCTAGCACCGGCATGCATCGCGTGGCCGAGCTGGTGGGCAGCCGCCTGCTGGTCGACCCCGCTTGAACCTAACCAAATCATCAACACTACAAGGGAAGGTTTTTCATGGAAGTCGCCATCGTCATTCTGGTCATCGCAGCCATCTTCATCGCACGCTCCGTCAAAGTCGTGCCGCAGCAAAACGCCTGGGTCAAAGAGCGCTTAGGCAAGTACGCCGGCACGCTGACCCCCGGCCTCAACTTTCTGGTGCCCTTCGTAGACCGCGTGGCCTACAAGCACAGCCTGAAGGAAATCCCGCTCGACGTGCCCAGCCAGGTCTGCATCACGCGTGACAACACACAGCTGCAGGTCGACGGCATTCTGTATTTTCAGGTGACCGACCCCATGCGCGCGAGCTACGGCTCCAGCAACTACATCGTGGCAGTAACGCAACTGGCGCAAACCTCGCTGCGCAGCGTGATCGGCAAGCTTGAGCTCGATAAAACATTTGAAGAGCGCGACATCATCAATGCCCAAGTGGTCCAAGCCATCGATGAGGCGGCGTTGAATTGGGGCGTGAAAGTGCTGCGCTATGAAATCAAGGACCTGACGCCGCCCAAAGAAATCCTGCACGCGATGCAAGCCCAGATCACTGCCGAGCGCGAGAAGCGCGCGCTCATCGCAGCATCCGAAGGGCGTCGCCAGGAGCAGATCAACATCGCCACTGGCGAGCGCGAGGCATTCATCGCCCGCTCCGAGGGTGAAAAGCAGGCGGTCATCAACAATGCACAAGGTGAAGCTGCCTCCATCCTGGCCGTGGCAGATGCGACCGCACAAGCCATCGAACGCGTCGCCAACGCGATCCGCCTGCCCGGCGGCGAACAAGCGGTCCAGCTCAAAGTGGCCGAGAAGGCTGTCGAGGCGTACAGCAGGGTCGCAGCCGACGCTACTACCACGCTCATCGTGCCGAGCAACATGACCGAAGTGTCCGCCCTCATCGGTTCAGCCATGAAGATGGTGCAGACCACGCAGCGCGCTCCCTGAAGCAAGCCTGCGTAGTTCGCCCACGCGAAACTACGATCAGTCGTGGGGCAGGGGCGCCAGGCGCCATGGCATAATCGAAGGCTCGGAGAGGTGGATGAGTGGTTTAAGTCGCACGCCTGGAAAGCGTGTGTGGGTTTATCCCCACCGCGGGTTCGAATCCCGCCCTCTCCGCCATGTTTTCATGGCAGATGCCGAGCGCGTCTATCGACCGTAAGTTCGCCAATCACGGGCGCCTTGCCGCTCACAAATCATGCTGAGGCGGGGTATTTTGGTGCTCCCGCACGGAGTGCTTGAGGCCTGCCTCGTCAAGCTGCTCGACCTGCGTCACTTGCTCACCATAGGCTCGCCATCGGGTCCGCCTAACTCACTCTTCTTTGTCCCAGCGTCGTTACCGGCCGAGTGCTTGATCCACACCGCGGTTCGCCAACGCGTCCGCGCGTTCATTGCCAGGGTCACCTGAATGGCCTTTGACCCAGCGCCAATCGATGCGATGACCGCCGCCCGCGACCAGGCCATCGAGACGCTGCCAAAGCTCGGCGTTTTTCACAGGTTGTTTTGCGGCAGTTCTCCATCCGCGCACCTTCCAGCCGTGAATCCATTCGGTGATGCCTTTGCGGACATATTCACTGTCCAGATAGAGCACCACCGAACACGGGCGTTTCAGAGCGCTCAGCGCCTCAATCACGGCCATCAGTTCCATTCGATTGTTGGTGGTACCGAGTTCGCCGCCGAAAATTTCCTTCTCGCTGGCGCCAGCGCGCAAGATGGCGCCCCAGCCGCCAGGGCCCGGGTTCCCTTTGCAGGCGCCGTCGGTGTAAATCACGATTTCGTTCACTCAGTCTCTCCAACCACATTCATTTCACAAAGGGACGCCGGGCGATGCCGCGCTGGCGCTGCGGTTTGCGACTGAAACCGGTGCGCCGGCGGGAGCTGCGGCTGTCCGAAAACCCGGGTCCATCAGGCGTACGCCGGGCACCCGCTTGACGGCTACCGCAAAGTACGCGGCGCCAAAGATGGGCCAGCAGCGCTCACCTACGGGATCCATCCAGCGAAAACGCGACAACCATTTGTCACTGCGCACCGCTGGCCGGTAGCAACCGAATTCCAGGGATTCCAGTTCGAATCCCAAGAGACGCAGCCAATCACGAAGGCGCCAATGGCCAATCACCTCGCCGGCGTCGGGCAGGTACAAATTGGCGCGACCCAGACGCTGATACAAGCGTGCTCTTCCCTGCCGCAAGGCCCACAGGCTGACCGGGTTGAGTCCGCTGATCACCAATCGCCCCTCCGGCACCAGCACGCGCGCGGCTTCTCGCAAAGCGGCATGCGGATCAGAACTGAGCTCGAGGGTGTGGGGCAGTAGCAGCAGGTCGAGGCTTGCCTCTGGAAAGGGCAGCGCGACCGGGTCCGCCATCAGTTCAGGCGCTGCCCCGGTACCCATCAGTTCGGGGTACGCAAGTGCGCGCCAGCGGTGCGGCATGCGGTTGGCCCGCAGGCCGTCCAGAAGCGGCATTCCGAGTTGGAGCCCGTGGTAGCCAAAGGCGTCCACCACTGCTTTGTCAAAACACGATTGCTCCCACTCCAGCAAGTATCGACCGGGCGGGGAATCGAACCACTGATGCAAACCTATAATTTGTGCGGTCATGAATCTTTTAGCAATACCCGCGTTTTCGGACAACTACCTTTGGCTTTTGCATGATGGACGGCAGGCACTGGTGGTGGACCCGGGCCAAGCCACTCCGGTTTTGGAGTGCCTTCGCAATCACCAACTGGAGTTGCAAACCATTCTAGTCACGCACCATCACCCTGATCATGTGGGCGGCGTGGACGAAGTGCGCAAGATGACCGGTGCGCACGTGGCCGGGCCGGCAAAGGAGACGATTCCACAGCCGGCGCAGCCGCTCCACGACGGTGACACCGTAGAGACTTTGGGGCTTCACTTTCGAGTGATGGAGGTGCCGGGGCACACGTCAGGACATATCGCGTTCTTTGCCGAATGCCCTGGCGAAGCACCGCTACTTTTTTGCGGCGACACGCTTTTTTCAGGCGGGTGTGGCCGACTCTTTGAAGGCACCGCGGCGCAAATGCTGGCGTCTCTTGATTCACTGGCCGCGCTGCCGGGCGACACCCGCGTCTGCTGCGGCCACGAATACACCGTGGCCAACCTGCGCTTTGCCGCGGCAGTAGACCCAGAAAATGCCCAACTGCAAACCTACCGAGCAAGGTGCGAGGAGTTACGCGCACGCGGGCTTCCCACCTTGCCTTCCACCATCGCGCAAGAACGCGACTTCAACCCATTCCTTCGCAGCAGGAGCGGCGCCGTGACCGCGAATGTTGTAGCGCATGCACCCGAAACCGACCCGCAGGACGACGTGGCGGTTTTCGCCGCGCTGCGCGACTGGAAGAACCACTTTCAATGAAAATTTTGCACATCGCCTGCTTGGCAGGCGCCTTGTGGCTGACAGGCTGCGCGACACCGACTGCACCGTCGTCCAAAACTGCGGATGCATCCACTGCATCCGCCTTGCCTACTCCGACGCAGGTCGAATTGCCGCCCCCGACGCCCCTGTATCCGCAAGGCCCCCTGCAACCTATCGTGGCGGCGCAGACCAGCGCCCACGCAGTCGCCACGGCCTTCCCTCCGACCGACATGTGGGATCGCATTCGTCGCGGCTTTGCGATGCCCGATCTGGAGACCGACTTGGTGCGCGACCGCGAGCAGTGGTACGCCAGCCGGCCCGACTACATGCAGCGCATGACAGAGCGCTCGAGCAAGTACATTTTTCACATCGTCGAAGAGTTGGAGCGGCGCGGCATGCCTACCGAGCTCGCCCTGCTGCCGTACATTGAAAGCGCCTTCAATCCGCGGGCGGTGTCGTCCGCCAAGGCCGCTGGCATGTGGCAGTTCATGCCCGCTACAGGCAATGATTTCGAGCTCAAGCAAAACGCGTTTCGAGACGACCGGCGAGATGTGCTGGCCTCCACCCGTGCTGCGCTTGATTACCTGCAAAAGCTCTACAACATGTTTGGTGACTGGCACCTTGCGCTGGCCGCCTACAACTGGGGAGAAGGCAGCGTCAGCCGCGCCATTGCGCGCAACAGCAAGGCCGGCCTTCCCACCGGCTACACCGACCTGACCATGCCGGCCGAGACACGCTTGTATGTGCCCAAGCTGCAGGCGGTAAAAAACATCGTGGCCAACCCGCAGCGCTTTGCCGTTCAGTTGCCGCTGATTGAGAACCACCCTTACTTCCAGGCGGTCGATATTTTTCGCGATATCGATGTCTCTCTGGCTGCTCAGTTTGCTGGCGTCCGCGAAGAAGACTTCAAAGAGCTCAATCCCTCCCAGCACAGGCCGATCATTTTCGCGTCCGGCACCCCGCAGATTCTGCTGCCTTGGGACAACGCCAAGGTGTTCAAGCGCAATTTCGAAGCCTACACACTGGGCCAGTACGCCAGCTGGACGGTGCTGACGCTGCCAACTACCATGAGCGTGTCGGACGCAGCCAGGAAGACCGGCATGAGCGAGAACGCCCTGCGCAGCGTCAATGACATTCCACCGCGCATGATGATCAAGGCTGGCTCCACGCTTTTGGTGCCCCGAAGCGCAAGCACCCAGGGCGAAGTGACATCACAGGTGGCGGACAACGGACATGTGTCGCTCACGCCTGAGCAGGTGACACAACGCACCCTGGTAAAGGCAGGGCGTAACGACGGC
Organism: Burkholderiales bacterium; assembly: GCA_038243365.1. Lineage (GTDB taxonomy): Bacteria > Pseudomonadota > Gammaproteobacteria > Burkholderiales > Burkholderiaceae_C > Simplicispira. Next base: position 7,881 of record JBBSRE010000117.1, read on the forward strand.
GTCACCAGCATCGCGCGGCGCTATCACGTCACGACCGCAGACGTGGCCGCCTGGAACGATGTGAAATCAGGCTCCAGCTTCAAGCCGGGGAGCAGCGTGGTGTTGTATCTTCCTGTGCGCATGTCGAGTCGCAGCAGAAGCACCGGTCACAGCAGCGCGGGCAAACGTGCGGCCGGCAAGACTGCGGCTCACGCCCGCGGCGGCAAGGCTTCCAAGGTTCGACGCAAGTAGCCGCCAGCGCTGCGGCTGCAGCGCTCAGCGATGACGCGTGCTGCCCACCCGCCACCCGCCACCCGCCTACAAAGAATCGTCCGTGCCCCAGCTTGTAGGGCCGGCCGATTTCCCGCAGGCTAGAA
>JBBSRE010000118.1:0-8229 GCA_038243365.1 Burkholderiales bacterium
AATGACATGGGAGGCGCGCGCGCCGCGCACGCGCAGCGGTTCGTAGCTGCCATCGCGCAGCAGCGCGGGCTGGGCGCGTCGCAGGTCCAGCAGGCGCCATGTCAGCCACAGCTTGGCGCGGCCGTCGGTCGGCTGCTGGGCCCATTGGCTCACCTGGGCGCGGAGCGCTGGCGCGTCGCCGCAGGAGGCCAGCGCACGCAGTTCTTCCAGCAGCTTCTGGCGCCGAACAAAATCGACCGGGCGTCGGTTGTCCGGGTCGACCAGGCTGTCATCGAAGAGTTCTGTGCCCTGGTACAGATCCGGTACGCCAGGGCCGCTGTATTTGAGCAACACCATGCTGAGCGAATTGAGCGCACCATGCCAGCGCAGCGTGTCGGCCAGCGCATGCAGCTCGTCCAGAAAGCGACTGTCGGCTGCGCGCCCCAGTGTCCGGCGGACGAAACCCGACAGCGCGTCTTCGTAGGCTTGGTCGGGCAGGGTCCAGCTCGTATGGGCCTTGCCTTCGCGCGCAGCCTTCAGCATGTAGGCGACGATGCGCTCGATGTAGGCCGCATAGCCAGCGTCGGCGTCGGTTGCAGGGCGCGGTGCCAACGTGCCTAGCACCGTTTGATAGAAAAGATATTCGTGCTCCGCCGACGGCGCACTGGCTCCAGCCGCGAGCGCCGTGCGCATCGGCAGGTTCAAACCGTGCCAGCGCCGCAGCGACAGGCGCCAACGCCCGGTCAGCTCCGACAGCACGCTGATGCGCATGCGCACATCTTCAGAGCGCTTGTTGTCGTGCGTCGATGTGGCCAGCATGGTGTGGCGCCAGCGCTGCGCCCGGTCGGCGCTGGCACGATGAAAGTCAGCCACGCTGATGCCCATATCGTCGGGCTCGCCGCCGACTTCGTTCTGCGAACTCAGAGGGAAATAACGATAAAAGGCGGTGTCCTCCACGCCCTTGGCCGCGACGGGCGAGCTGAACTGCTGAAAGCGCGTGGCAAAGCGCAGTGCGCGGACCTCGGTGCCCGGCTCGGCGCCAGACAGTGCTCGGCCGAGCAGCGCTTCGCGCACGAACGCGAACACCGATGGGTCGGCGGCGCGGCTGCGCTGGCGGGCTTGATCGATTGCCAAGTCGATGTATTGAATGTCCTGTGCAGAAGGCGTCGGGGCGATGTAGGTGCGGTATACCGCCAGGCAGGCGACGATTTCGGACAACACCAGCCGCAAGGTATTGAGCGTGAAATCGCGGGTACGCCGACTGGCCCGCGCAATGCGCAGCAGCGCGGTGGACAAGACGTGCAGCTCCGCTGCCAATGCTTCCAGCGCCACAGCGCGCTTGCCTTGGTAAGCAATTTCTGCATACGCCTGCTGCTGCCCGGTGAAGGCGCGCCAGGTTCGGCGCAGGCGCTCGGCGGCCCTTGCATCTACCAGCACTCCGCCCACCACATTCGCAAAGCGGTAGCCGGTGGTGCCGTGCACGGCCCAGGAGGTGGGCACCTCTTCATGTGGCGCTGCGATCTTTTCGGCCACCACGTACATGGGCCGTGCGGGACGGCCGTTTTCATCGGCCCCGGCCGGCGCCTGTGCCAGGCGCTCGGCGCAGCGCTGCTGCAGCCGGGCAAAGTAGCCGGCCGGGTCGTAAAGACCGTCCGGGTGGTCGATGCGCAGGCCTTCAACCCAGCCGCGTTCGATCAAGTCCAGCGGCAAGGCGTGGACAGCGTCGAACACGTCTTCGCGCTCAACGCGCAGCGCTGCCAGCTCATTGATGTCGAAGAAGCGCCGGTAGTTGATTTCGTCCGCCGCCACGCGCCAGAACGCCAGCCTATAGGACTGCGATTCCAGCAACGCATGCAGGGCATCACGCTCGCCCGCCAGGTTCAACTCATCGACCGCGGCGGCAATGGCTTGCGCCACGACGTCATGCTTGGCTGCCAGTCGCGCCAGGCGGGTCTTGAGTAGCTCCTTGTCGCGTGCCCTTTCGGCCACGCGCTCGGCACCCGGCGCACCGTCGATCATGAGCTGGCGCAGTGCGGTCTGCAGGCTGGCCAGGCTGTCGGCAACTTCCGGGTCACCCAGCCGTGCCCGCGCGCGCTCCAGCACCAACGGATAGGTCTGCGGCGCAAGCGGAAAGCGGTGCTCGTGGTAGTGCAACGCCATTTCGCCGCGTTCGGCATGCCACTGCAACTGCAGTTCGCCGCGCTCAAGTACGTCGCCATAGTGGTCACCCAGTACCGGCAAAAGCACTTTGCCCACCAGCTCGGCGTTGAGCGGCGCCCAGTCAATGTCGAAATGCTGCGCGTAAACAGACGCCTCGCCGTTCTCCAGCACGTCCATCCACCAGGGGTTGTCGGCGCCGAGCACGCCCATGTGATTGGGCACCAGGTCCAGCAACTGGCCCATGCCATGTGCCTTCAATGTTTGAGTGAAGCGCTCAAAGGCTTCCATGCCGCCCAGTTCTGGATTGACCTCATCGTGGGCCACCACGTCGTAGCCGTGCATGCTGCCGGGGCGCGCGCGCTGAATTGGCGAGCAATAAACGTGGCTGATGCCCAGTGCCGCCAGATACGGCACGGTACGCGCCCCGTCGTCGAACTGGAAACCACGATGGAACTGCAGGCGGTAGGTGGCGCGCGGAATGACCGCACCGGCCGCACGCGAACCTGTGGCGACTCTGCCAGGCAAGGGGCGCAATGCACTCAGGCCCGCGCACAGCGCCGGCAGCATGGGTTCCTGCCAGATCGACTCCAGCGTGCTGGCGTACTTGCGGCGCCAGTTGGGATGTGCGTCGGTGGTGCCGGGCATGTTGGCCTGAACGCGCTCGCCCAGTGCGTCCTCAAGTTGCAGCACCATCAAGCGCGCCGGCGTGGCGGCCAGGAAAGCGTGCACCGCCAACACCGCTTCGGGTGGAAGATGGTCAGCGCCCATCGATTGCGCCACGGCCCGTGACGGGAGTTCGGTGGCGCGCTGCACGGCCAGCAGCAGCTGCACGCGATCCCGCGCCCGGTTCAGCAACTGTTGCTCGAATACCTGCGCATTCGGAAACAACGCCAGCGTCATGCGCTCTTGCAGATCAAGCACCGCCCACCAGCCCGCCAGGGTGGCCAGGTCATGGGTGCTGACGGCCACCAGCGCGTCGCGCGGATAGGCCTGCGGTGGCTTGAAGTGCCCTTCCGCATCCTGCTCGAAATACAGCAATCGGTAGGAAAGCACGCAAGCGCTTTGCATGGCGACGCGCACCTCGTCAGCCACGGTGCCCAGGTCTTCGCCGATGACGAGGCACTGGTTGCGCTCGCTCTCCAGCGCAACGATGGCGAGCATCTCTTGCAGCACGTAGTGCACGTACGCGCCGCCGCGCGCATTGGCGCCGGTGGGGATGCAGTACAGCCGCATCAATCCCATCACATGGTCGATGCGAATCGCGCCGGCATTGCGCATGTTGCCGCGCAGGGCTTCAACAAACGGCTGGTAATGCGCGGCGCGCAGTCGATCGGGCCGTAGCGGGGGCAGCCCCCAGTCCTGGCCGTTGAGATTGAATTCGTCGGGCGGCGCACCCACGCTGGCGCCGAGCGCAAACGAGCGTTGATGCCGCCACGCATCAGCCCCGCCACGATCAACCGAGACGGCCAAATCCAGGTACAGGCCCACCGGCATCCCGGCTTCGCGGCAACACGCACTAACGGCCTCCAGCTGGCGTTCGGCCTGCCATTGGATGTATTGGTAGAAGCCAACGCGTTCGGCGTGTTCAGCCGCAAACGCGGAGGCGGCGGGCGATTGCGGATCCTGAAATTCGGCCGGCCATACTGGCCAACCCCATACCGCCGGGTCGGCGCTGTGCAAGGCTTCCTGCAGCGCTTCGAAAAGCGCGTGCTGATGCAGCGCGGTGCCGCGCTCAAAGCAATACTGCTCGAAGGCGCGGACTTCAGGGTCCGACGCGACCGCATCCGGCGCACCAAGCGCGCCCTCGCGGGATTGAAAGTGGCTGTACAAGTCGCGCAGCAGTTCCAGCTTGACCGCACTCACTCCAGCATGGTCGATGCATGTGGATTGGCGCAGCGCAGAGAGTCGGTCCTGGAAGATCGGCGCGTTTACCTTGTGCTGGGCCACGGTGCAGGCAGCGAAATCAGGAATCGCCTCAATGTCCAGATACAAGGTGTTGAGAAAAACACGTGAGGAGGGACTGTAGGGACTGATGTGCAGCGGGTTGTGCGGGAAGAGCGCGTGCAGTGGATTCAGGCCGACCATGCCTGCGCCACGGCGCGCGGCCTGGGAGCAGAACTGCGCCAGGTCGGTGAAATCGCCAATGCCCCAATTACGGGCCGAGCGCAGGCTGTGCAATTGCAGGGTCACGCCCCACAAGCGGCCATCACCTTGCAGCGCGGCCGGCAAGTGGCATCGCTGCGGCGCGCAAATCAGCAGCGTGGCCGGCAGTTCGTCCGTCACCTGCAACTGGTGGTAGCCATGGGGCAGTGCGCCACCGAAATTGATCGCGAGGCGCTTGGTCTCAGCCCAGTCGTCCGCGCGTTGGCAGAGGCCGCTTCGCGTTGCACCGCTCTCCAGCGTCAGGCGCCACGACGGCAAGTCGGCGGAATCGGCCATTTCAGCAATTGGCAGCTTCAGTAGCAGGCGGGTCTCGTCGGGCAATACGACGCGCACCGATTCGGGAGAGGTCGCGCCCGGCCGCGCAGTGCCATCGCCAGCTTGGGGGTCGTTCTCGAATGCGTGCAGCAGCGCCGCCAAGTGTTCCGGCGCCACCGTATGGCGTTGGCCCCAGATATCGGTGTAGTCGGTGGCAATGCCCTTGCCAGCACAGCGCCGCGCCAGCTCCTCGCCGAGCACTTCACTCATCGCCAACCTCGACCAGCGATGCCCACACCCCGCCTTGCGTCAGGCTTACCTGCTGACGCTTATCCGATTCGGGCTGCACGTGAATGCTGTAAAGCTCTCGCCCCGGCGGCCGAGCCAGGGCCGCGGCGGCGGCGGCCAGATTGGCTGTCAGGTGCAACTCTGACACCCGACCGTCGCTCGCGCGCAGCTGCCAGGTCCATTGCATCAAGCCGTTCTCGCACGACCAATGAAGCGAGCTGCTCCCGGCTGCCCAGCAGGGCATCAGGTGCTGGCTACGCACGGCGAGCAACTGGCGGGTCTGCGTAAGCACTTGGGCATGCTGCGGCTCTTCCACATCAGCCCAACGCAGTTTTGAATCGACGAAGGCCATGTCGCTGTTGGGATCGGGAATTCGCGCCTGCGCCGCCGTGTCTGCAAACGCGGCAAAGTGGCCGAATTCGGCGCGGCGGCCGGCCGCGACGGCTGCCGCCAGGTCGCCGCTGAAGTCGCAGAAAAACTGGAACGGCGTGGTGCAGCCGAATTCCTCGCCCATGAAGAGCATCGGCGTGTGCGGAGACAAGAGCACGCAGGCGCGCGCGGCTTGTACCAACAGCGGATCGGCAAGGGCATCAATGCGCTCACCCAAGGCTCGATTGCCAACTTGGTCGTGTGTCTGCAGGTAGGACACGAAGGCTTCTGGCGGCAGGTGCGCGCAGGCCTCGCCGCGCGACGCACCGGCGCGAAATGGCGAGGGCTGGCCTGTGTAGAGGAAGCCCTGCGACAACGCAAGTGCGAATTGCGCTGCCGGGTCTTGCGCGAAGTCTGCGTAATACCCGTCGGTCTCGCCAGTCAGAAGCACATGTGCCGCGTGGTGCAGGTCGTCGTTCCATTGCGCCGTGGCGACCAGCGGCCGGCCTTGCGCGTCGCGCTCGAGCAAATGGGCCTCGTTCTCTTCATTCTCAAGTACCACATGCACGTGCCGGTCGCGGCCGGGTCCGTCTCGAAGTGCTTGGCAGATCGCTTGAACGATGGAAGGATGGCTATCGTCGTGGAGGGCATGCACGGCATCCAGGCGCAGGCCATCGATGCAGAACTCTTCGACCCAGTAGAGCGCGTTGTGAACGAAGAAGTCGCGCACGTTGCGGGAGTCCGTGCCATCAAAATTGATGGCAGAACCCCAAGGCGTTTGCCGGGCGTCGTTGAAGAATTGCGGGCAGTAGGCGTGCAAATAGTTGCCATCGGGCCCGAAGTGGTTGTAGACCACATCGAGCAACACCATCATGTTCAGCGAGTGCGCGGCGTCAATCAGCGCCTTCAGTTGTTCGGGGGTGCCGTAGCTGGCATCCGGGGCAAACGGCAGCACACCGTCATAGCCCCAGTTCCTGCGCCCTGGGAAGTCGGCCAATGGCATCAGTTCGATGGCCGTGACACCGAGGTCCGCCAGATACGCCAAGCGACTGCGAGCAGCATCGAAGCTGCCTTCAGGCGTGAACGTGCCGATATGCAATTCGTAGATCACTGCTTCGCGCCATGGCCGCCCGCGCCACCGTGGGCTTTGCCAGTCATAGGCCGACGGGTCAACGACGGCACTGGGGCCGTGCACGTCGCCTGGGTTGTAACGCGAGGCAGGATCTGGCACCAGAAGGCCGTCAGGCAGGCGGTACTGGTAGCGATCGCCTGCGCGTGCGTGCGCCAGCGTCGCCTCGTGCCAACCTTCAGCACTGCGCTGGAGTGGCCACTCGCCATCGCCATCGCCCTCGCTCTCTGCAGCCAAATGCACCAGCACCACCGATTCCATCGCAGGCGCCCAGAGCCGGAAACGCACGCCCTGGGTTCCCAAGCATTGCGCGCCAAACGGCATGGTGTGAACGTAGCTCACGCCCCGTCCCGCAAGCGCTGCAAGAGCACCAGACTGCGGCCCTGCAGGGGATAGGGCTCGCCCGGTGCGGCAGGCACGGGCTTCGCAGCGCTGATGGTGTCGATGAGGCACCGCCAAGGCCTGGCCCGATCGGTGGGCACGGTGAACGGCACCACATCGTGGTGGGCGTTGAGCAGGATCAGGAAATCGTCGTCGTGCTGACGCCGACCGTGCGCATCAACGTCGACGATGCCAGTGCCCGCGATCCACATTCCCAGGCAGCGCGCGTGATCGTCGCTCCAGTCGCTCTGGGCCATTTCCACGCCATCCGGTCGCAGCCATACGGCATCCTTGCTTTCCCCCTCTGCTGGCGCGTTGTCACGGAAAAACGCACGGCGCCTGAAGGTGGGATGCTCGCGGCGAATCGCCAGCAACTGCGCGACGAAATCGTGCAGCGCTTTGCTCTTGTCGTCCTCACTCCAGTCGAGCCATGCCAGTTCGTTGTCCTGGCAGTAGACGTTGTTGTTGCCCCGGTGCGTGTGACCGCGCGCGTCGCCCGCCAGCAGCATCGGTACGCCTTGCGACAGCAGCAAGGTGGCAAGCAGGTTGCGCTTCTGGCGCTCACGCAGTTCGATGACGCCAGGATCGTCGCTGGGGCCCTCGACACCGCAATTCCATGACAGGTTGTGGTTGCTGCCGTCGCGGTTGTCCTCACCATTGGCATCGTTGTGCTTGTCGTTGTACGACACCAGGTCGTGCAAGGTAAAGCCGTCGTGGGCGGTGACAAAGTTGATGCTGGCCGTCGGCGCTTTTCCAGACGAGCCGTAGAGATCTTGCGAGCCCGTGAGTCGGCGCGCGAGGTCGCCCACCAGACCATAGTCGCCCTTCCACCAGCCACGCACACCGTCTCGGTAGCGGTCGTTCCATTCGGCCCAGCCGGGCGGAAAATTACCCACCTGGTACCCGCCGAGCCCCAGGTCCCACGGTTCGGCAATAAGCTTGACGCGGTTCAAGACCGGGTCTTGCCGAATGGCGTCAAAGAAGCCGCCCAGGTTCTCCACCTTGCCCGATTCCCGCGCCAGCGCGGAAGCCAAGTCGAATCGAAAACCGTCCACATGCATTTCCTCGACCCAGTAGCGCAGCGAATCCATCACCAGTTGCAGTGCGCGCGGGTGCCCCAAGTCAATCGTGTTGCCGCAGCCCGTGTAGTCGTCGTAGAAGCGGGGATTGTCGGCGTTGAGGGTGTAATAGGAGGCGTTGTCGACGCCGCGCATGGACAGTGTGGGGCCCATCTGGTTGCCCTCACAGCTGTGGTTGTAGACCACATCCAGAATGACCTCGAGTCCGGCGCTGTGCAGCGTCTTGACCATGGTCTTGAATTCCTTGACCTTGCCCGAAGCGCAGTAGCGCATCTCCGGCGCGAAATAGGCAAGCGAGTTGTAGCCCCAATAGTTTTGCAGTCCCTTGTCGGCCAGGTAGCGGTCATTGGGAAAGGCATGCACTGGCAGTAGCTCAACCGTGGTCACGCCCAGTCGTTTGATGTAGTCGACGATGGGCGCGTAGCC
>JBBSRE010000119.1:0-8218 GCA_038243365.1 Burkholderiales bacterium
CTCTCCTGCGGCGGCGAGTGTAGCAGCGGTCCTCCGCAGCATGAGACTCGCGGTTCGACTGACTACTTGCGCGCCGTCGACGACTTGGTCGCGGATGTGTCGGATGTGCCAGATGCGGCGGATGAGGGCTCCTTGTCAGGTGTGTCCCCACCAGTGCCCGAAGGCGCAGCGCTCGAAGCATCAGCGGATGGACCTGTCCGACCCGCAGCACGTTGGTTGCGCCAGCCGCCAAAATCGTCAGAGAACTTTTGATAGCGCTCCTTGCGCCATTCGTCGTACTCCGCGTCCATCTGCCGCATCTGTTCGCTGCGCCATTGGTGGTAGTCGGGGTCTATATGTCGCTCGCTTCGCGCAGGGTCGCCACTCCCCACCCATCCCGGACCGTTGGGGGTGTGGGAGAGCCCGGTCGGAATGCTGCGAGGACGATGATTGCGTTCCTCGCGGCGGCGGTACTCGGAGTCGAAACTCGCGTGGTCGCCGGGTGCGCCGTAATCGCTGCCCTCATAGCCTCCATATCCGCTCGCGCCTACGGATGCTCGCCCACGGCTGCCGGCTGGCGTATCGCCTCGACCTGGGGCGGAGTCGTAACCCGTGCGTTCATAGCCACTGCCGTGGTCGTCACCGTAGCGACCGTAGTCTGCCGCGCCTTCGGGGCGCATGCCGTACTGGCCCAACTCCGCGGGCTGCCGGCCGTAGCGTTCACGGTTGACTTGGCTGGACTGGCGCGGGTCCGGGCCGGTGCCGCTGGGGTCTGGATGCGCGTTGTGACGCTGTGGACCACGTGAATCATCGTGATCGTGATCGGGATGTCTAGGCATGAGTTTCTCCTTGGATGGGATGCGGCGACGTTGCGCGGTCCAGCAGGCTGCGCTGCAAGGCGACGAGCATCAGCTGCGCGACGGCAAAAATTCATTGTTGGACGCTCGGATACTCCCCGGTGTGGGCGCTTGTCTGACGGTTCTGTCAGCGGCGCCGCCCACGCGGGTGGCGAGCGGCGGCACCTGCCGGTTCCGACGCGCACGCCCGCCGACTTCCTACGTGTAGCGCTGCAGGGAGATGCCATGGTTACGCGCTTGCGGCCGCCGGCCGTTACGAGGAGCACACCATGGCGGGATCACGTGTTTTGTGGAAGGGAGCCATCTCCTTCGGGCTGGTGCACATCCCTGTGGGGCTTCACACCGCCACCAGTGAGCAGGGAATTGACTTCGACTGGCTCGACAAGCGCACCATGGACCGGGTGGGCTACAAGCGCATCAACAAGCGCACCGGCAAAGAGATCACCAGCGAGAACATCGTCAAGGGCGTGGACACCGGCGATGGCGAGTACGTGGTGCTCTCCAAAGAGGAAATCGAGGCAGCGTATCCCCGGACCACGCAAACCATTGAGATAGAGCGCTTCGTCGATGCGGGCGAGATTCCGTTTTCCTACCTGGAGAGGCCCTACTACCTGACACCGATCAACAAAGGCGCCAAGGTGTACGCGCTGCTGCGCGAGACGCTCCACTCCGCTGGCAAAGTAGGCCTGGCGACGGTGGTCATCCAGACCAAGCAGCATCTTGCGGCGCTGATGCCTTGCGGGCCGGCACTGGTGCTCAATCTGCTGCGTTGGGGCGACGAGGTGCGTCCCGTGGATGCACTGGAGCTGCCCGATGTTGGCAGCCAGAAAATCAGCGCAGGCGAGCGCAAGATGGCCGCGCAGCTGGTCAGTGAGATGAGCGGCAAATGGAAGCCGGATGACTTCAAGGATGAGTTCCGAGAGCAGGTGATGGCCCTGGTAGAGCGCAAGCGCGATGCGGGCAATACCGAGTCAGTGACGCAACCCGAAGAAAGTGCCCCGGAAACGGCCGAGGTGATTGATTTGACCGCCCTGCTCAAGCGCAGCTTGGGAGCTCGCGGCGGCAAGGCTGCGGGGGGCTCCAGCGACGAGCCAAGCGAGTCAAAACCGGCGAAGGCGTCGCCATCGGCCAGCAAGAAAAGCACTTCCGGCTCCGCAAAGAAAGCTGCCAAAAAAACCGCAAAGGCATCGCCAACTGCCAATAAAAAGACAGCCCCCTCTTCGGCAAAGAAACCAGCGGCCAAGGGCGCATCTGCCACTTCTAAATCTTCCAAAGCTAAGCCCAGCAAAACCTCCGCCGCCGAGCGCAAGGCCGCCTGAGGCCATCCCGCGTTCAACCGACGAAGCCCACGATGACGGCGCCCAAGCCTTCTACTGATGCGCTGACCCGCTACCGCGAGAAGCGCAATTTCAAACAGACACCAGAACCTGAAGGCGCGGTAGAAGCCGCCACCGGAGTCCTCCGGTTTGTCATCCACAAACACTGGGCCACACGCCTGCATTACGACTTGCGGCTCGAATGCGAGGGCACCATGAAAAGCTGGGCCGTGCCCAAAGGCCCAAGCCTGGACCCGCTCGACAAACGCATGGCGGTGGAAGTGGAAGACCATCCCATGAGCTACAACAGCTTCGAGGGCCAGATTCCCGCGGGCCAGTACGGCGCCGGTCGGGTGGTCTTGTGGGAGCAGGGGCATTGGCTACCGCAGGGCGACCCCGTGGAGGGCCTGAAGAACGGCAGCCTCAAGTTCACTCTGCAAGGCGAAAAACTGCGCGGCCGCTGGGCGTTGGTGCGCATGAAGGGTCCGCGCGCCAATCCCAAAAAACCGGTGTGGTTGCTGATCAAGGAGCGTGATGATGCGGCGCGACCCGCTGAGGATTACAACGTCACCGAGGCGCTGCCCGACAGCGTGAACCTCGGAGCGATGGCGGGGAAACCTGCCGCCGAAACACGCTCAACCGCACGCTCAACCGCGCGCACAACAACGAGCAGAAAAGCCAAGGCCGCTGCTATTGCGACCAGCACGCGCGTCGGCGAAACGGGCAAGGCTTCTGCACTCCCTGCCACCCTCGCGCCGCAACTCGCCACGCTGTCTGACCGGCCTCCCAGCGACCCCGCGGGCTGGCGTTATGAGTTGAAGTTCGATGGCTATCGCATGCTGGCTCGCATCGACGCGCGAGGCGCGGTTCGCCTCTTCACGCGCAACGGCAAAGACTGGACGGGCAAGTTGCCGGAACTCCAAAAAGCACTTGCCGCGCTCAAGCTGAAATCCACCTGGCTCGATGGTGAACTGACCGCCTCCGGCGACAACGACGCGCCTGACTTTCAGCGCTTGCAGAACGCTTTTGAAGGCGCGGCCACTGCTGCGCTGGCCTACACCGTGTTCGACCTGCCATTTCACGCAGGGCGCGATCTGCGGGAACTGCCGCTCAGCGAACGCCGCGCTCAGCTCGAAACGCTGCTGCAGGAACACGGCACTGACGTGCTTCGCTTCAGCGCAGCCTTTGACGCGCGTCCGCAGGACTTGGTGGCGTCTGCGTGCAAGATCGGCTTCGAAGGGGTGATAGGCAAACGACAAGACGCGCCCTACCGCAGCGGGCGCAGCAGTGACTGGATCAAGCTCAAATGCGGCCTGCGCCAGGAATTTGTGGTGGCGGGCTTCACCGACCCGCAAGGCGGCCGTAGCGGTCTGGGAGCACTGCTGCTTGCGGTGCACGACACCCGGGGGAAGCTGGTTTACGCGGGCAAGGTCGGCACGGGTTTCAGCGATGCGGCACTGATGCGGCTGCGCGCGCAACTGGAGCCGCTGCAACAGCGCTCCAGCCCCTTCGCGACAGCGCCGGATGGAACCTCGCGCGCGCACTGGCTCAAGCCCATGCTGGTGGCCGAAGTAGCGTTTGCCGAGTGGACGCAAGGCGGGCACATCCGACACGCAGTGTTCAAGGGGCTGCGCAGCGATAAGCCAGCCAGAAGCATTGTTCGTGAAGAGGCGCAATCGCCGGGAAGTACGCCTCAAGCGAGCCCTTCGGGGCGCGTTGGAAGTTCCGCCGGCCAACATTCCGGGCGCCGCGAGGGCGAACCCGCCCCACTGCCGTCTGGTCTGCAGGTGACGCATGGCGATCGTGTGATCGACCCCGCCAGCGGCGCCACCAAGCTGGAAATGGTGCGCCACTACGCCACGGTGGCACCGCTCATGCTGGAGCACCTGATGAACAGGCCCGTTGCGTTGGTGCGCGCGCCGCAAGGCGTAGCTGGCGAATCGTTTTTCCAGAAGCATGGCGATGCTGACCGCTTGCCGGGCATTGAGGCGCTAGACCCCCGCCTGGACCCTGGCCACGGCCCGCTGCTGGCGGTGACTGCGGCTGAGGGCTTGCTGGCAGCGGCGCAAATGAACGTGATCGAGTTCCACACCTGGAACGCGCGCGCCGACCGCATTGAGCGACCCGACCGCATCACCTTCGATCTGGACCCTGGTGACGGGGTTGACTTCGAGCAAGTGCGTGAGGGCGCCGAGCTGGTGCATGTGCTGCTGCGCGAACTGGGACTGCCAGCCTTCCTCAAGACCAGCGGAGGCAAGGGACTGCACATCGTCGTACCAATCAAGCGCTTGCGTGACTGGGACAGCACCAAGGCGTTTTCGCAGGCGGTGGTGCAGCACCTGGCCCGAACCATCCCTGCCCGCTTCGTCGCCAAAAGCGGTCCGCGCAACCGGGTCGGCAAGATCTTTGTCGACTACCTGCGCAATGGGCGCGGCGCCACTACGGTGTCTGCCTGGTCCGCCCGCGCCCGGCCGGGGCTGGGCGTGTCGGTTCCGGTGGCATGGGCAGAGCTTGCCCAGATCACAAGCGGGGCGCACTGGACAGTGGCAAATATTTCCGACCGGCTGCGCATTGGTAACGCACCATGGAAAGCTTACGACGCGGCCTCCGTGGCACTGGGTGAGGCCATGCGCGCCCTGGATTTTCAGCCGGCAAAAGTTAAGGCTTCTTGACACGCTTTCAGAACGGGCGCGGTCGCGTCCGACGCAGCGAGGTCCGGCATCGTGCTCAGATGGCACATTGAAAACCACAAGGAACTATCGACATGACTGAAAAGACAGCAAGCGTGCACTGGCAAGGTGGCGGCAAATCTGGCCAGGGCCAGATCAGCACCGAAACCGGCGCTCTCGATAAGCACCCGTACGGGTTTGGCAGCCGGTTTGAAGACGATCGCTCCGGCACCAACCCGGAAGAGATCCTAGGCGCTGCCCACGCCGCCTGCTTCTCCATGGCGTTTTCATTCTCGGCCGCCGACGCCGGTTTTCAAGTGGAATCGCTCGACACGCAGGCCAAGGTGCGCCTGGTGAAACAAGGCGAGGGTTTTCAGATTGACCGCATCGCCTTGACCATGGACGCCAAAGTGCCTGGGCTGGATGAAGCTACCTTTCAGAAGCTGGCGGATGGTGCAAAAGCACACTGCCCGCTATCGAAGGCACTGGCTTCAGTGCCAGAGATCACGTTGAAGGCGACCCTGCGCAAGTGAGCGTGAATGCAGCCGGCCGACGTTCCACTCGTTGGCTGGCTGCGGGCTCCGCTGCGAGACTCGTGTTGCCTGGGCACTATGGCGGGGGGTCTGCGGTGAGGCATGTTCCAGGAAAATTCCCACGGAGGCTTTCCCGGGCTTCGGCACCAGCTAGCGTACGAATAACTGCTGGTGGAGCTGCTGGCGGTCAAACATGGTCGCCATGTGCGCCGCATGCCACCTTTTACTTGTGGTCGGGCTCGATCGGCCCCGGCGTTCCAGGCCGCGCCGGTTCGGGTGGCAATACGGGCTTTCCCACGTTGTGGGCCTCGCGGCCTGCGTCGGTATCGACCAATCCGCGTGTCACATCCTTGTAGGCCTGCTGCACCTTGGGGCTGGGGTTGAAATCCGTCATTCCGACCGATTGGTCGCGTTCGTGCGGCATTTGCGGCAGCGCGTCTCTGTCACCAGGCGCCTGTTCTTTGGCGGGATGCAAGCCAGCCTCTGGCACGTCTTCCTGCGCCTTCTCCACCGGTACAGTCGTGTTCACGCTACGCGGCGGATGCGCGTCGGGCAGCTCCGTGGTCGGGGCGTCAATATCAGTCATGGCGGTTCCTCCTGAGGGTTTCGAGGGCCATACCCGGATGCCCGGCAGGCCTTCCAGCATGCTAGGGCCCCACCTAGGGCCGGCGTTGTAGGTGGGCGGCGCAAACCGCGTGCCACACTCCCCCTATGTCTTCTGAAGAGTGGTCCACGAAAGCCCTGCAAGCGTTCGATTCGGTGGTGCGTTCTGGCACCGGTCTGCGAGAGCGCCCCGGCCAGCGCGGCATGGCGCAGCGGGTGGCCCAGACATTCAGTGCGGCGCAATTGGGCAAGCCAGAGGACGACGCGGTTCCACAGCGTGCGATTGCGGTGATCCAGGCGGGAACAGGGGTGGGCAAGTCGCTCGCCTACTGCGCGCCTGCCATTGCGATTGCCCTGGCGCGTGGCACGCGGGTGGTGATCTCTACCGCTACGGTAGCACTGCAAGAGCAACTGGTGAACAAGGACTTGCCGCTGCTGGCCACGCAGATGGCAGAGCCGTTTCGATTTGCGCTGGCCAAGGGGCGCGGGCGCTACGTCTGCAAGCTCAAGCTCGAGAGGCTGGCGGGGCAGGGCGATCCGGGCGACGCAGAGCCGGACGACGACTTGTTTCCGGACGATGACGCCGCGCCCTCGGCCCCTATGAACGAAGCACGGGTGCGGCTCTACAAAACCATGGCCGACGCCCTCTCGCGCAGCGTGTGGGATGGCGACCGCGACAGCCTGGAGGCGCAGCCCGATGCCGCGCTGTGGCGCCCGGTAGCGGCCGAGGCCAGCTCGTGCACCGGCCGCCACTGCCCGGTGTTTGGGGAATGCAGCTATTTCGAAGCCCGCAAGGCGCTGGTGGGCGCGCATGTCATTGTGGTGAACCACGATTTGCTGCTGGCGTCCCTTGGCGCGCGCGTGTTGTCCGAGCTCGACAACTGCCTGCTGGTGCTCGACGAAGCACACCACCTGCCCGCGACCGCGCTAGAGCAGTTCGCCTGCCGCATGGACCTGAGCCGCCTGGGCTGGATCGACCGGCTGGCCAGCCGCGCGCTGCGCGTGGGCACGCTGCTGGAGGTAGAAGAGATTGCCGATATTCCAGCGCAAGCCAGCAGCCTGCGCCAGGCATTGCAGGCCCTGGAGCGGCTCACGCTGGACGCTTACGGCCCCGAGCTGCGCGGTGAGGTGGGCGACGCCGCGGGCCGGCGCTGGAGCCGTCCAGGTGAAACGACGCCGGTGCGCCACCGGCCACCGCGCGGCGTGTTGGCGGCGCAGCTGCAGGCGCCGCTAGGTGAAGTCTCCGCCCACGCAGCGGATTTTCTGGACAGCCTGCGCGCCATTGCCAAGGCACTGCGCGCTGCCCTGCGCGACACGCCGCTGGAAGCCAGGCGCCTGGCCGCCTTGTATGCGCAGATTGGCATGTTGGCCCCCCGGCTGGAGGAAGTGCACGCCACCGCCGCGCTGTTGCAACAGGCGCCTGCGGAAGGCGCCACCTCGGTGCCCGCGGCCAAGTGGTTCACGTTGGCACAAAGCGGCGAATTTGTGGTGCTGCAGGCCCACGCCAGCCCGGTGTTGCCGGGCAACGCCCTGCGCCAGCAGCTGTGGGGCGCGGTGCGCGGTGCGGTGTTGACCTCTGCCACTTTGACCAGTTGCGGCAGCTTTGATTTCTTCATGCGCGAATCCGGCCTGTGGGGCGACGACGCGGCCACTACGCTCGAAGTTGCCAGCCCGTTTGACTACGCCGCGCAAGGCACCTTGGTGCTCGCTGAAACGCGCGCCGACCCCAAACAAGCGGAGAGCTTCGTACCGGAGATGGTGGAGGCCCTGCTGGAAGACCTGACCCGCGTGCGCGCTGGCGCGCTGGTGTTGTTCACCTCGCGTGAGCAAATGCGCCAGGCGGTGGATGCGCTGGCCACCCACATGCGCCCCCGCGTGCTGGTGCAAAACCAGTTGCCGCGCCCGCAGCTGCTGGCCCAGCACCGCGAGCGCGTGGCGGCGGGGCAGCCGTCCATCATCTTTGGCATGCAGTCGTTTGGTGAAGGGCTGGATCTGCCGGGCGCGCTGTGCGAATCGGTGTTCATCACCAAGCTGCCATTTGCGCCGCCCGACGACCCGGTAGGAGAAGCCCGCGCCGAATGGCTGCGCGCGGTGGGACGAGATCCCTTCAGCGAGCTGGTGGTGCCGGCCACGGCCCTGCGCCTGGCGCAGTGGGCCGGGCGGGCCATTCGCAGCGAGGATGACCAGGCCCATGTCTATTGTTACGACAAGCGCTTGTCACGCACCGGCTATGGACAGCGGCTGCTGGCAGGCCTACCGGC
>JBBSRE010000120.1:0-8172 GCA_038243365.1 Burkholderiales bacterium
AATCTAGCGATCGCCTTGGCTGTACTGGCGTGGCCGCTTATCACCTATGGGCTCATGTCGCAGTTCGGTGACTACCATCCGTCCACGTCTCGCGAGATCATCGCTGCAAACCGCCGCACGTCTGTCACTGTCCTCTCGCTTGGCTTCTTGTTCCATCTGGGCGCCTTGTGGCTCTCTGGCTTCAGCTTTACCGGCGCCCGCATTCGCTCTTTGATTGCCGCTGCCAGTTGTGTTGCACTCGTCACTTTGGGCATATTCACGCTGTGGCTGTAACGACAGCTGCCACACGATTCCTTTCAAAAGCCTGTGCTTCGCAAAAGTCACCAGGCTGCTTTCATACTTTCCTCCGCACCATCATTGCGCTGCTGGGCGCCCTTCAAGGTTCTGCGTTCGCAGCAGATCGGCAACCATCGCTGGTACCAGCACGAGACGCATCATCTTTCAAGTCGGGATGCGTTGAATGGTCGATTCTTTGACACGTCTCTGGACAGGTTTCTTATGTTTTTATGACTTTCGCTGTGATCGGTCCGATCAGGCCGCCAACCACTCGCTCAGCCCGGACGGCGTCGCCGCCGCTTCACACCAGGTTGATGCGCCTCCAATGAAACACTGGCTGTTGGTTGCTCTTTTGTGTGTCGCCCAAGCTGCTGGTGCAGCTGGAAGCACCTGCTTTGGCACCGTGAGCCACGGAAGTTTGGGAGGTGGCGTCCAACTTCCCACTTCTGGTCGGAATTTCTCCACGTACAGCTCGTTGGGTTCCATGCTTGGCCGGACTTACCTCCATTCAACCGTCAGGAACATTTTTCTAGCGGCTTACTCGGCGTTAGAAAAATCGGCGCCTGACAAGACCTTTGTTTATGGTGAAACCGGGCGGAGATCCGGAGGCGGCATGCCCCCTCACCGCACGCACCAGAATGGGACTTCCGTTGATTTTTTTGTGCCTGTGTTAGACAAATCTGGCCATTCCGTTCCACTACCCACAACCGTTCTCAACAGATTCGGCTACGACATCGAGTTTGGTGCCGACGCGCGTTATGGAGAATTGATAATCGATTTCGAGGCTATTGGTGAGCATCTGCTTGCGCTACAAAAAGCCGCCAAGACGCATGGCGCTTCTATCAGCCTCGTCATATTTGATCCGCGGTTCATGCCCCGGCTTTTTCGCACTCAGCATGGTGCTTATCTCAAGAAAACGTTGAATTTCATGCAGATAGACGCGTGGGTAAGGCACGATGAGCATTATCACGTCGACTTCGGCGTGACCTGCCTGCCCGCCGGAGATTGACCACCAAGGCGATCGGTCTAGTTCAGCTGCTCGAAACTTCATTAGCGTCATGAAAAATATCGTATTGATCGTTCTGGCTGCAACGCTACTCACGTCTTGCAAAAACAGCACTACCTCTGTCGCTCCGGACGGGCCGTCAGACGCGGACGTTATCTCCGCAGTCCAAGGTCATCACGATAGCTTTAATGCGTTTAGCACTACATCGGGAACAGGTCATCGCATAGCCACCCATTCAGTAAACAGCCTGGGCTGCAGGGAATATAAGAACAAAGATCGCTATCTGTGTGGCGTCGAAATAGACGCAACATTCCCTTTCGCAGGGCGCAGCACGAAGCTTGCAGTCATAGAGTTCGTCCAATCGGAAGGTCGTTGGCAGGGGATATTTTGAAATACGGGGCGTGACACACGGCATTCAAGTGGAATCCTCTTTGCCACGCAGTCTCAATGACGTGTCTTGTGCTCCTAACACTGTGCTTGCAAGACGACAGCGCCCGCAATTGCAGGTCCGGTTTTGGCGAGCCAGGCAGTGCGCACTGCGCAAAGATGGGGACTTACATCCACCGGAGTGCTACGCATGCCATCCTTTCAGCTAGTAGGCCTCTCGCCGGCGCCATTCGGCTCACTGTTCGCGTTATCTGGAGAGGAGCTGGCGGAGCGCGGCATTCTGCGGGTGACGGCCAATGCCAAGCCCGGGTTCCCTTGTCGCATCAGCCTGGAAGATGCGGAACTGGGCGAGGAGCTGCTGCTGCTTCCTTTTGAGCACCAGCCCGAGCGCTCACCCTACAGAGCATCGGGTCCGATTTACATCCGGGCAGGGGCGACGCAGCGCCCGCTGGCGCCCGGGCACATCCCTGAGTGCGTCACGGCACGGCAGATCTCGCTGCGCGCCTACGATCAGTCGCACCTGATCGTGGCCGCGGAGGTCTGCGCGGGTGAAGACGTGGCAGAAGAGATTGAGCGGCAGTTCAGCCAGCCGCAGGTCAGCTACATTCATCTTCACAATGCCAAACGCGGCTGTTTCTCCTGCTTGGTCCAGCGCGCGCTCTAGCGTATGGGCTCGCACCAAGCGGTCCAGTTCAGAAGACGCTTAAGAGTAGGTGCGAGTATTTATTGAAATGATATAAGCCCAGGCGCCCGCTCTGGATGGGCGTATTTTTCTCATAAAAACGCAGGGGTCTTCCAGAATTCGGACCGCAACCCTTCGTGCACCAAAGCGAGTTTCCCAATGACCCGTCAACGCATTAGCTCTGGCTCCACATTTGAGCGTGAGATTGGATACTCCCGTGCCGTCGTGGTTGGCAATTGGGTGTTTGTCTCAGGAACAACGGGATTTGACTATTCGACCATGACCATTGTTCCTGGTGTCGCTGATCAGGCCGACCAATGCCTGAAGAATATCGGCGTTGCATTGGAGCAGGCGGGCTCGTGTTTTGACGATGTTGTACGTGTGACGTACGTGCTGCCAGACGCAGCGGATTTCGAGCCATGCTGGCCTGTGCTCCGCAAGTATTTCGGCGAGGTCCGGCCAGCCGCCATGATGATCTCTGCAGGGTTAGCTGACCCGAGAATGCGGATCGAAATTGAGGTGACGGCTCTCAAACCACAGCAGACGGGCGACTGAATGTCGAGCTTGGCAGAGCCCCCTGCGCGGCCTCGACGAACTCCGTGTTCTGCCTCACAGATACATTCGATGTGCATCCACCACACGCAGGGACACATGAACTTTGACCGAGTGACCCGGTGACCCGGTGCTAACGATCATTGTCATCCTGGTTGTGTCGGGAGCGTTGCTTCTCGGCGCAGCCTGGGGCATATACGGAAGCCTTCCGAAAAAGTTGGAGGGTTTCATCGTGGCCCTGGCCGGGGGCGCCCTCATCATTTCGGTCGTGCTGGAGCTGATCAAGCCCGCCATGGAGCAGACCGCGCCTTGGGCGGCTTTTGCAGTCGTGCTGCTTGGAGCAGCGGTCTTTTCGGCGCTGGATTTCCTCGTCAAGAGGAAGTGGGGATCGGGCAGCGGCGGTGGGCTTCTGGCGGCGATCACCCTCGACGGGATCCCGGAAAACCTGGCGCTCGGAGTGGCGCTGATTGGTGCAGGGCCGCTGCAAGTCGCCGCCCTTGCGGGCTCCATATTTTTGTCCAATGTGCCCGAGGCAGCGGCCGGTGCGCGTCAGATGGCGACGAAGGGGAGCTCCAAAAGCAAGGTTTTCGCCCTCTGGGCAGCCACTGCTGTCCTTTTATCTGCTGCCGCTCTCGCCGGAAATTTGCTCCTGCCTGGTGTGCCCAAGGACGCTTTGGCCCTCATCAGGTGCTTCGCGGGCGGCGCAGTGGTGGCGTCCTTGGCCATCGAGGTCTTTCCCAAGGCATTCAAGGAAGATGGCTACTGGGCTGGGTTCGCTACTTCCATAGGGCTGATTCTTGCGCTGTACCTGGATACGCTTGGTTAGCCGCGCGGCCACTTTCGTCAAGCGGCGGAGCACAAGTGCCGAGCAAGCGACGCCGATCTCACTCCGGCTTGGCTTTTCGGGAGCCGTTGCTGGCGAGCGTTGGCCGTTATAAATTTGCGTGACTCCTCTGACCTTCCACCACTATCCACCACGATCCACCTATGACAACTTCAACTTGGCTTTTGTACGCGGCTGCGGTGTTTGTCCTGACTGTCACGCCAGGCCCCAGCGTGCTGATGTGCATCTCCACGTCGGTCAATCTGGGGCCGCGCAAGGCGCTTATTGCATCCCTCGGTAGCACGACGGCCATCGTTGCCATCATGGTGCTCTCAGCCTTGGGGTTGGGCGCTGCCCTTGCGGCCTCCGATGCACTGTTCAACGCACTCAAGTGGCTTGGTGCCGGCTACCTTGCTTACCTTGGTATTACTTCACTGCTGTCGAAAAGCACGGAAATAACTGTCTCCAGCTCGGGCGCGCTTGCTTCGAAACGTCGTCTTTTCAGCCAGGGTTTTCTGGTCGGCGCCAGCAACCCCAAGGCCCTACTTTTCTTTGGAGCGCTCTTCCCTCAGTTCATCGTGCCGAACGAGCCTTACCTCCCGCAGTTCCTGGTGCTAGGTTCTACATTCGTTTTTTTCGAGCTGCTCTGGCTGACCATTTATGCGTTGTCAGCAGCGCGGGCCAAGGTTTGGCTGCAGCAGCCAAGACGCGCCACGCTGTTCAATCGCGCCACTGGCGTCGTCTTTCTGATGGCCGCCGGCATTCTGGCCACGAGCAAACGCAGCACCGCATAACGCCGGCGCGGCGCCAGGCGTAGAGGCTATGTTCCAGCTGCCCCAAAGACTGGTCTCTCACTGGCCCGTGAGCCAGCGCGCAGCAGTCCCGTCCATGCCCTTGTGGCTGGGGCTCCATTTGTCTTTGTTCACGCAGGCGTCTGCTCGCTTCTCGCTGCGCGGGTGATGCGACAGGCGGTGGATGACACAAGAGGCATCGAGGGCCGCGCCATCAAGGTCAGTGCGCGTCAGCGCAGCGGAAGTTCTGCTGGGAGCTGCGCCTGCGCATACGCAGTACCGTCGAAGCGGGGTAGGGCGTGCACTCTATGATGCATTGCCCCATCAGGAGACGCACTATTTCGATATCAACCAGCCCCTTTTTTCCACTGCGCTACAGCGCGTTTGCGCTGTGCGTGTTGGGCTTCGTGGCCAGCGCGGCGACCCTCATTGCATCTCCGCAGCTTTGGTTCGCCTGGGTCACCTTGGCGGTGTTTGCCACGCTGAGCGCCGTCGGCATGCATGATCTTCGGCAAGCAGCGCACGCCATTCTGCGCAACTATCCGGTGATAGGGCATCTGCGGTTTTTGCTCGAATTTATACGGCCCGAGATGCGCCAGTATTTCATCGAGGGCGACTCCGAGGCGACGCCGTTTTCGCGTGCCCAGCGCTCGTTGGTGTACCAGCGCGCCAAGGGTGATCCTGACAATCGCCCCTTTGGCACCCAGCTCACCGTGACGGTGGCGGGGTACGAATGGATCAACCATTCGATGGCGCCCACCAAGCTCGCCGACCACGACTTTCGCATCACCATCGGCGAGCACTGCGCGCAGCCGTACGACGCCAGCGTGTTCAGCATTTCCGCCATGAGTTTTGGCGCCCTGTCAGCCAACGCCATCCTCGCGCTCAACAAGGGGGCCAAGGCCGGTAATTTTGCGCATGACACGGGCGAAGGTTCGATCTCGGAGCACCACCGGGTGCACGGTGGCTCGCTGATCTGGGAGATCGGCTCTGGCTACTTCGGCTGCCGCAACGACGACGGCAGCTTTAACGCCGAGCGCTTCACCGCCAACGCGCGGGACCCGCAAGTGAAGATGATCGAGATCAAGCTGAGCCAAGGCGCCAAGCCCGGCCACGGCGGTGTGCTGCCGGGGCCCAAGGTAACGGCAGAGATCGCCGCTGCACGCGGGGTTCCGGTGGGCGTCGACTGCATTTCGCCCTCATCGCACAGTGCCTTTTCGACGCCGATCGAGCTGATGCATTTCATCGCGAAGCTGCGCGAACTGTCCGGCGGCAAGCCAACCGGCTTCAAGTTTTGCCTGGGTCACCCGTGGGAATGGTTCGCGATGGTCAAGGCGATGCAGCACACCGGCATCACGCCCGATTTCATTGTGGTCGACGGGGCTGAGGGTGGCACTGGCGCGGCGCCGGTCGAGTTCATCGATCACGTGGGCGCACCCCTGCAAGAAGGGCTGCTGCTGGTGCACAACACGCTGATCGGGGTGGGTTTGCGCGACCGTATCAAGCTTGGCTGCGCCGGCAAGGTAATTAGTGCTTTCGACCTGGCGCGCATGATGGCCTTGGGCGCAGACTGGTGCAACGCTGGACGCGGCTTCATGATGGCGCTGGGGTGCATTCAGGCGCAGACCTGCCACACGGGCAAATGCCCGACCGGAGTCACCACGCAGGACCCCAAGCGCCAGCAGGCGCTCGTGGTGCCGACCAAAGCCGACCGTGTGCAGAACTTCCATCGCAGCACGCTGCATGCGCTGCAAGAACTGGTCCAGGCCGCGGGGCTTGACCATCCGAAGCAAATCACCGCGCACCACATTGTTCGGCGCATCTCCGACACCGAGGTTCGTCTTTTGAGCAATTTGGTGCTGCAAGTGCAACCGGGCGCCTTGCTCGGCTCGCTTGATGACCAACACCACGTGTTCCGGACGTACTGGCCACTGGCGAGCGCGCAGAGTTTCCAGCCCGTTCTTGTGCGGCCATCGGCCGAAGGCGCGCAGGCGGCGCAAGAGATGGCGCAGGCGGCGTGATCCATCTGCACCACGAACTGGCTGAACACCGGCCTCCTGCATCAAGATGCCGGCCTGCTCCAATTGCGCCTAGAGCGTGCGTCCCTCATACGGTTTGCTTTGGAATGCCCGGACCCCCACAACAAGCTTGTGCTTGAGCGTCATGGCAATCCTCACCTCCACGCCAATCTCGTACGGCGCCCTGCTGTTCCCTGGCAATGCACCGGGCCTTGGGAGCTTGCCATGCTTAGGGCTTTGGTTTCCCGGTGGTGTTCTTGAGTGATTTGGATTGCTTGGCAATGCGCCGCACCTTGCTTAGCGCTCCGTCCAATGCCGATACAAAGGATTTTTAGGGGCAACTACGGCTCACCTTTCAGAAAATCGACGCAGCAAAAAATGGCGCGATTTTGAAAATCTGATTTCGATATCAATCTCGCTTATTCAACGCCGCCTCGTGCAAAACCTCTTAGGCGCAGTCGGCTTCATCGACACGCAGTCAGCATCAAAGTCTGCCCCGTTGACTGGCACCTCCCACAGAATGCAGGCGTTTGAGTGGGCCAGCGACACAGCGGCCGTCTGTTCCCACCCCAGCCTATCGCTGAACGGCCGTTGGCTCGAGTCGCACGCACCCGCGAGCGTCACTTGTCCTACGGCCTACTCGGGTAAATCCCTTGCAACGCAATGCACCAACGCACCCCCAGGTACGGGTTACGAATGGGCACTTGAGCATTTTGACCCTGTATCCCAACGCTGGACGACGAAAGCGGCTCGAGGTTGCCAGCGCCGTCCGAAACGTAGCCGCCAGCATTCTGAATCTGCGCCAACACCTTTCCTGGTCCGGGTGTCGCATCGGTGGCGGCGGCAGTGCTAGCCACCAGCGAATGCGTGTGGGCAGGCATTTGCTGGTTAAGCAGAGTCACATTTTCGGTGCCTCCGATTTCACCGAGGTTCACGGGACTCAATCCCATTCCGTTGCCCTGCCCGATAGGTGCCCGACCTTGAAGGTCCGGCAGTCTGAAGGTGGAATATCCATTTCCCCCGTAGGTAGTGCCAAGCAGCGAGAACAATGCGCTGTTCTGGCTAATGGACAGTAAACTGCCATCGGCGTCCGCCCAGTTGTTAGGGCAATAGTACGGCACCGCCATGAGTTGGCCGAGATAGGGGTCGGCTTGCGCCATCGCCGTCCCGGTGCCGAAAACCATGAGTGCAGCCGTTACCAGGCTGCGTGGAAGGCGCACTGTGTGCCTCGATTTGGGGCGGCCTTGATTGTCGTTGCGACTGTGTGCGGTCATGGCAAATCCTGTGTTATTCATGTGGCGACTTCAACGTGCGAGCACAAAGCAGATCGACGTAAGGGTCTCGTTGGCTTCCAGCCAGCCGGTAGTCAGCGTCATTCCGGTTGCCGACATGCTGCTGACCGCCATGGCCACGCTGCGACCAGTATTGGCGCGGCCGTCCATCAACACCGTGTACTGCGCGCTTGCAATGGGAGGCGAGAAGCTCAATGAAAAGACCGGGGCCGTCGCCACAACGCTATAACCCGCGCCGCTGAATATTGCAGCGGTAGGACCGAAGCAGCCGTGTCGAACCTCGCTCACACCCGGGACTGCGCCGGAACCCGCGGGCCCCACCGGCCCCACCGGCCCGGTGGGGCC
>JBBSRE010000121.1:0-8043 GCA_038243365.1 Burkholderiales bacterium
AGCGCCGCACATCACGACCGCTTGGACGGCTGCCATGCGGGTTGCCCGCAGTGGACGCGTGCGATAGAGCCGCGCGGATTCCTCCAGCACCAGGATATAAACCGCATAGAGGAGCGTGCTGCACAAGGTCAGGCTGTCGCCAAGACCCCAAGGTTTGTCCTCATGAAACATGAGGGTCATGCCCAAGAACGCCAACGCGCATGCTGCCCACAGCCGCCACCCGTAACGGCGGCGCAGAAGCAGCATGGCGACGAGTGGCACCGCCAACACGTTCAGCCCGGTGACAAAGGCGTTCCGGTTGCTGCTGGTTCTGGCCAACCCCTCAATCTGGAGCCAGAACGCGAAGAATAAAAGCGCGCCAAGCACCATGCTGAAGCGGCGTTCCTCGGCGCGCAAGCCGCGCAGCATTGGGGCCAGTACCAGTAACGCGATGGCAAAACGCAGCCAGATGATCTGCAATGCGTCGAGCTGCGCGGCCAGGATTTTCATGGCGGGAAACGTAGTGCCCCAGACGGCAGTCACCACCAAAAGAGCGGTCAAGCCAGAACGGATTGATTGCATGTGAGTCGACATTCAGCCTTCAGCCGGTGCACATGGCCGGTTGCTCTTTGAAGGGGTGTTGGGGAGCGCGCGAGACAGGCGGTGAACCAACAGCAGACGGCTCAGGCGATAGTCGACGAACGCGCCGGGCGCACTAAGCGCACTAAGCGCTCATTCGGCCGATAAAGGCGCGGATGCGGTCGTTGCCTGGCGTGCCAAAAAAATCTGCCGGCGGCGCATCATGCGCGATGCAGCCCTGGTCAAAGAACAGCACGCGATCTGCCACTTCCCGCGCGAAACCCATTTCGTGCGTGACGACGATCATGGTCATGCCGCCGCGCGCCAGCTCGCGCATTACGTCGAGTACTTCTTGCACCATCTCAGGGTCCAGCGCCGACGTGGGCTCGTCGAACAGCATGACCTTGGGCGACATGGCCAACGCGCGGGCAATGGCCACGCGCTGCTGCTGACCGCCCGAGAGCTGCCAAGGGTATTTGTGCGCGTGTTCCTCAAGGCCTACCCGGCGCAGCAACACCATCGCCAGTTCATTCGCCTCGCGCCGCGCCGTGCGACGAACGCGACGCGGCGCAAGCGTGATGTTGTCGATGACCGACAGGTGGCCGAACAGGTTGAACTGTTGAAACACCATACCGACTTCACAGCGCTGGCTTTGCAGTGTCACTGCATCATCGGAGACGGCGATGCCGTCAATGGTGATCGTGCCGCTGTCGTGGGGTTCCAGCCGGTTGATGGCGCGAAGTAACGTGCTTTTTCCCGAGCCCGACGCTCCGATGATGACGGTGACCTCGCCCGAATTGAATTCGGTCGACACGTCTCGCAAGACCTGGTGCGGGCCAAAGGACTTGCAGACCCGGTCGGCGACGATGTAGGGCAACGCGGTGCTCATTGGTTGCGTCCTTCCACATCAAACCGATATTCCACGGCATTGGCGATCTGTGTGACGAGCGTGGTGAGCAGCAGATAGGTAATCGCCACGGTCGAGAGGGTGGCGATCGGTTGGAACGTTGCCGACTGAATGCGGTTACCGACGTTGGTGAGCTCTACGACGCCGATGGCGTACGCCAGTGAGGAATCTTTGAGCAATGCCACAAAGTTGCTGACCAGCGGTGGCAAAGAGATCTTGAAGGCCTGTGGGAACACTACGTCAAAAAGCACATAGCCGCGACCGAGCCCGAGAGCTCGCGCGGCCTCCGTCTGACCGCGCGGCACGGCCAGCAAACCGGCGCGAATGGCTTCGGAGTTGTAGGCGCCGACGTTCAGTGAAAGGGCCACCACAGCAGAGGCGAACTCGGGCAAGTTCAACCCTGGAACCAGCACAGGCAGCGCGAAGTACACAAAAAGAATCTGCACCAGAAGCGGGGTACCGCGTATCACCCAGATGTAGAACTCCGCCACCCATCGCAACGGGCGCCAGCGCGCGGTTCTTGCCAGCGCTGAACCCGTCCCCAGCATCAGTCCGATCGTGCCGCTGATGAGCGTCAGCCAGAGGGTGGTGCGTGCGCCGGCAGAAAACGCCTGGGCGTTTGAGCCGATGGGCTCAGGCAGAAAAGAAAGTAGCTGCGCCAGTACGGAAAGCGTCAGCACCATCAGAATCAAGGCGCTGACGAGCGTGGCGTTGCTGCGTTGCTGGCGGGTCCAGCGCTGGGGCCAAAGAGCAATGAGCATGAGCGGAAGACGCGCGGAGAGCCGGCTAGGGCCGCGTCAGGGGCAGCGTACGTCTTCGTTGAAGTACTTCTTGGAAAGCTCAGCGTAGCTTCCGTCGGCCAGGACGGCAGCGAGGCCTTGCGACCAGGCATCTGCCAGTGGCTGGTTGCCTTTGGAAACGGCAGCTGCGATGCGCTCGATGAAAAGCAACTCACCGAGCTTGAAGCCTGCGGTGGGGTTCTTATCGACGACGGCTTTGGCGACGAAACGATCTGTGACCCAAGCATCCACGCGGTGCGAGCTCAGCGCGCTGCGTGCGTCGACGTCGGTCGGGAAGTTCTTCATCGCTTTGATGGATGCCACCTTCTGGACGTTCTGCAGATAGCTGGTGCCCGTCTGCACGGCCACCACCTTGCCAGCCAGATCCTTGCCGGTGCGGATGCTCTCGTCCAAGGCAATGATCATGCCGCCGGAGCAGTAGTGCGGCGCGGTGAAAGTGACGGCCTTGGCGCGTGCTTCGGTGATGCCGTGCGAAGCGATCACCAGGTCCCAGCGGTCTTGGCGCAGGCCGGTCAGCAGGGCATCAAAGCCCAGCGTCTTCCACTCAACCTTAAGGCCCATCTTTGCGGCGACAAGCTCAGCAAGCTCGACCTCGAAGCCAGTCAGCGTCGTCCCCTTGAAGTAGTTGAAAGGCGAGAACTGTCCTTCCGTGGCGACGAGTAGCGTACCGCTCTTGTTGATCTCGTCGATCGGCCGCGCGTGCGCGGAGAACACGGCGCACACAGCAATGGCAGTG
The DNA here is from genome assembly GCA_038243365.1 of Burkholderiales bacterium. Lineage (GTDB taxonomy): Bacteria > Pseudomonadota > Gammaproteobacteria > Burkholderiales > Burkholderiaceae_C > Simplicispira. The sequence goes on from JBBSRE010000121.1 coordinate 3,002, forward strand.
CAAAACAGGGCTTTGAATAGCTTCATTTCGTATCCTGGGCAGGGCCCCGTTCAGGGGCAAAAAAAATCCGACCTGCAATAGCAAGGCCGGAGCAGTGGAGCGTGGGCCGGCGATCCGCAGAGGGTGCGTGCGACCCGGACAAGCGCGTGAGTATAAATTCTGCGAGTCAATAGCCGATCAGGTTTTTCCCTCAACGCAGAAACGCGTCGTAGCCGGTTTTCAGGATGAGCGCGCTCACCACGAAAATGAAAATGACCCGCACAAACCCTGTGCCGTGTTTAAGCGCCATGTGCGTGCCCAGTACGCTTCCCACCACGTTGGCCACGGCGAGCGGCAGAGCGAAGTGCCACCACACATAACCTTTCGCGGCAAAGAGAATCAGCGCCGCGATGTTGGTCGACACGTTGAGCACCTTGGCCGATGCAGACGCATTCAGAAAATCGTAGCCCAGCCAACGCACGAAAAGAAAGACGAAGAAGCTCCCTGTGCCAGGGCCGAAAAACCCGTCATAGAACCCGATCGACAGACCGATGACACCCGCCGCGAGCCATTCTGCGCGGCCCTCGTATCGGGGCGTATGGTGCCGGCCCAAGTCCTTCTTGGCCACCGTGTAGACCAGCACTGCCAGCAGTATCAGTGGCAGCATGCGGCGCAGAAAATCGGGCGAGATCACGGTCACCGTCCAGGCGCCCGCAAAAGCCCCCACAAAGCCCGCGCCCGCCGCCGGCATCAACGCACGCCAGCGGATCTGCACCCGGCGGCTGTACTGCCAGGTAGCCATCAAAGTTCCCCATACGGAAGCGCCTTTGTTGGTACCCAGCAAGGTGGCTGGCGGCGCGGAAGGAAAAGTGGCAAATAGCGCAGGAAGCAGCACCAGCCCGCCGCCGCCCACGACGGCGTCAATGAAGCCGGCGAGCAGCGAAGCGAGGGAAACGACAATCCATTCCATGCCTGGATTGTCTCAGGCGGAAACGTCAGATCGGCGGCGAAGCGCTTGCGTGCGAGCGTTGCTTCTGGCGGGAGCTGCTTGGCAAGCGACGCCTTGTGGGACATGCCACTTGGGCCATATCACCGCAACGAACGGTCCAGACGAAAAAAAACGCCGGCAGGGCCGGCGTCTGGAAAAGTGGTGCACCTCGGCGGGTGCTTGTCAGTATCAATCGTTGGCGTTGGTAGTTTGTCTCCCCGGCCCTCCCGGCAAGCGGGCCGCAGCGCGCTATCGAGTGCACCCAATGTAGGCGCGCTGCGCCAGTGCGGCCATAGGGAATTTCCCCCGGGTGCGGCGCACGGCCTGCCCGTGGCACTCGGCTAATGCGCATTCGGGAACTCATGCTTGGTGTTCGGCCACGATCCAGCGCGCGGCTTTCTCCGCAATCATCAAGGTAGGCGCATTGGTGTTGCCGCTGGTGATGGAGGGCATCACACCTGCGTCTACCACCCGCAGGCCGCTCACGCCGCGCACATGCAGGCGGGGGTCAAGCACCGCTTGCGAATCGCCATCGCGCCCCATCGCAGTGGTGCCCACCGGGTGGAAGATGGTGGTGGCGATGTCGCCGGCCAGGCGCGCCAGCTCGTCGTCGCTCTGATACTGCACGCCGGGCTTGAACTCCTCGGGGCGGTAGCCGGCCAATGCCGGCTGGCTGATGATCTTGCGCGTCAAACGCAGGCTGTCTGCTGCCACCTGACGATCTTCGGGCGTGCTCAGGTAGTTCGGCGCAATGGCAGGCGCGTCCGTGAAATCAGGGCTCTTGATCTGTACCGTTCCCCTGCTGGTCGGGTTCAGGTTGCACACACTCGCGGTGAAGGCTGGGAAGGCGTGCAGCGGGTCGCCAAATGCGTCGAGGGAAAGCGGTTGCACGTGGAACTCCAGATTGGCGTGCTCCTGCTCGGCTGAACTGCGAGCAAAAGCACCAAGCTGCGATGGCGCCATGCTCATGGGGCCGCTGCGAGTGGCAGCGTATTCCAGCCCGATGCGCGCCTTACCCAGTAGCGAGCTCGCCAGCATGTTGAGGGTCTTGACGCCATCCACCTTGAAGACAGAACGAATCTGCAGGTGGTCCTGCAAGTTGGCGCCTACACCGGGCAGATCGCAGGCGACTTCAATGCCGTGCTGCGTCAGCAATGCTGCCGGGCCTATGCCCGAGAGCTGCAGCAACTGAGGCGAGTTGATGGCACCCGCAGCCAGCACCACTTCACACGCGGCGTGCACCTGCACCATCTCCGTGCCGGTCCAGACTTCGACGCCAGTGCATCGCTGACTGTTATCGGGCATTTTTTTGAGCAGCAGGCGAGACGCCTGGGCACCGGTCCACAGGCTGAAGTTCGGGCGCTCCATGCAGGTGGGCCGCAGAAAGGCCTTGGCGGTGTTCCAGCGCCAGCCTTTTTTCTGGTTGACTTCGAAGTAGCCCACGCCTTCGTTGTCACCGCTGTTGAAATCCGTGGTGGCCGGGATGCCAGCCTGTTGTGCCGCCAGTGCAAACGCGTCGAGCACGTCCCAACGCAGGCGCTGCTTTTCTACACGCCATTCGCCGCTGCCGCCAGTGCGCACATGACCGTGCAGGCGCGAGAAGGCGTCGTCTGCGTTGCCGGGGACGTCGAGCCGCCAGTGGCTCTCATGCCGGCGGAAGTCTTCCAGAGATGTCTCCCAGCCCCAGTCGGGCTCACCCGTGATCTGTGCCCACTGGTCGTAGTCGCGTGCCTGGCCGCGCATGTAAATCATGCCGTTGATGCTGCTGCAGCCGCCCAGGGTTTTGCCGCGCGGGTAGCGCAACTGACGGCCGTTGAGACCCGGGTCCGGCTCGGTCTGGTAGAGCCAGTCGGTGCGCGGGTTGCCGATGCAATACAGGTAGCCCACCGGGATGTGAATCCAGTGGGAGTTGTCCTTGCCGCCAGCTTCTAGTAGCAGCACCCGGCGCGCCGGATCGGCGCTCAAGCGGTTGGCAAGCAGCGCGCCGGCAGTGCCTGCGCCGATGACGATGTAGTCGTAGGAGGTGTCGCTCATGAAAATCAGCCAATCCTGCCAAGGTCTTGCCGACCGAGGCGTTTACTATCAAAACCATAGCTTTGTGCGGAATATCCGTCTGCGCTGGATCCCCATTTTGAACTTATTCTCTGCTGACCCTTGCACGCGCGCGGCGCGTACCTGCTTCCGCGCTTTTCTGCGTGCCTGAGTCGCCGCCAGCGGTGCAGTGGGCGCGGGGCTATCACAACGTGCCGCTAACATGCACCGTCTCCGGCGTGGCCGAGCGTCACTCGGTTTCCCACTCGATCTCCGGTCCCTTTCATCGCTAGCCGCATCCATCTACCTTCATGCCGCCGTCCGCACCACGTTTGACCCGTGAAGACACTCCCGAAGGGCCGTGCATGCGATTGCTCGGGCGCTGGGGTGCGGCCGACATCGGATCTCGCAAGCGCTGGCCCGATCTGCGCGATTCTCTGGCCGCGGCGCCGGTGCAAGCGGGTCTGGGCTGGAACCTGACGGGCGTCCAATGGCTGGACCACGTCGGCGCGCAGCTGCTCTGGAACCACTGGGGCAGGCGCTGGCCCGAGCGGGTAGCGCTGGATGACACCCAGCGCTCCATGCTTGAACGGGTGGCGTCTCTGAGCACTGCCCCGGCGCCACCAGAGCGCTGGTCTTTGGCTGAGCAACTGGATCGCGTCGGCATGCGCGTATTGGACGGCCTGGACCATCTGCGAGGCTTTGTCGTACTCTTGGGTCAGCTGTTTCTCGATCTGCTACGAGTGATGCGCGCCCCGTCGCGAGCACCGTGGCGCGATGTGTCGGGCCATCTGTACCGCATGGGTGCCACCGCCCTCCCCATTACTGCGCTGGTGGGTTTCCTCATTGGCGTTGTGCTGGCTTACCTGATGAGCCTGCAGCTGCGCCAGTTTGGTGCCGAGGCCTTCATCGTCAACATCCTGGGCGTCTCGCTGATTCGCGAGCTCGGTCCCATGCTCGCCGCCATTCTGGTCGCGGGTCGATCGGGCTCCGCCATCACTGCGCAGATCGGCGTCATGCGCGTGACCGAGGAGCTTGATGCCATGAGCGTCATGGGCATTGCGCAAGGCTTCCGGCTGGTCATGCCGCGCACCATTGCCCTCGCGATCGCCATGCCGCTGCTCAGCGTGTGGACCACATTGGCCGCGCTGTCCGGGGGCATGCTGGCCGCCGATGCAGCCATGGATGTTTCTCCCGCCTATTTCATACAGGCGCTGCCGGCGGCAGTCAGCATGGGCAACCTGGTGCTGGCGCTTACCAAGTCGGTGGTGTTCGGCGGGTTGATTGCGCTGGTCGGCTGCCACTGGGGTCTGCGCGTGGAGCCGAACACCCAGAGCCTGGGTGCGGGCACCACGGCGTCGGTGGTCTCGGCTATCACCGTGGTTATTTTGGTCGATGCGGTGTTTGCGATCGCCTTCAAGGCCGTGGGGTTCTGACATGGTCGTTGCGTCTGAGCTACCGGCTTCTCTGCGTGCCCAACCCGTGGTGCGCATCGAAGGTCTGGAGACCACCTTCGGCACGGGCGATGCTGCCTACACGGTGCACAAGAATCTCTCACTGGAGGTGCAGCGTGGGGAAATGCTGGCGCTGGTCGGGGGCTCGGGCACCGGGAAAACCGTGCTCCTGCGTCAGATGTTGGGGCTCTTGCAGCCCACCGCGGGGCGCGTGCAGGTGCTGGGGCGCCCGGCGTCGGAGATGGGTGGTGACGATGCCGCCAGCCGCGTGGGCATGCTGTTTCAGCACGGTGCGCTGTTCTCGGCGTTCAACGTCCTCGACAACGTGGCATTCGCGCTGCGCGAGCAGGGCACACTGCCCCACGATCTGGTCCGCGATGCCGCGCTGGTCAAGCTGCAAATGGTCGGCCTTGAGCCCGAGCACGCGACGCGCATGCCTTCCGATCTGTCGGGAGGCATGATCAAGCGGGTATCTCTGGCGCGTGCGCTCATCATGGATCCGCCGCTGTTGTTGCTCGACGAGCCTACCGCCGGCCTGGACCCCAATGGCGCGGACGAGTTCTGTGCGTTGGTGCGCGAACTGCAGGCGG
>JBBSRE010000122.1:0-8040 GCA_038243365.1 Burkholderiales bacterium
AAGCGCCGTTACTGGAAAGGCGTTGGCCGCCCAAGGCGCCTCGCGCCTGTGCAGCGCAGTGTCACGTGCGTACATGCGTGCGTGCGTGCAGGGCGACCACACGTACGCGCCCTTCACCGACAGGGCCGCTCCACGGCGGGCTTTCATAATGCTGGACCGACATTCGCCTGAAGGCCCCCTATGAACGACACCCCCGCCGCGCGCCGAAAGCGCTTCGCCATGATCCGCGAATTTCACCTGGCTGACTGGTTCACGCTGGGCAATGCCGTATGCGGCGTAGGCGCCATCTTCTCTGCCATGACCTTCCTGCAAAACGGCGACAGCCGGCATGTGTACTACGCCGCAGCGCTGGTGTTTGCGGCATTGATCTTTGATGTGCTTGATGGCCGCGTGGCGCGCTGGCGGCAAAAAAGTTCAGCCATGGGACGCGAGCTGGACTCGCTGGCCGATGTGATCTCCTTTGGCGTGGCGCCTGCCATGCTGGCCTATGCCTGCGGCATGCAGGGCGGCTGGGACCGTGCGGTGCTGGCGTACTTTGTGGCCTGCGGCGTCTCGCGGCTGGCACGTTACAACGTGACAGCAGAAACCATGTCTGGCGACGACGGCAAGGTGTCGTACTTCGAGGGCACTCCCATCCCCACTTCCTTTGCCTTGGTGGCTCTGCTGGCGCTGGCGGCTGGTATGGGCGCGCTGCGCGGCAATCTGTGGTTTGGCGCGGTGGAGTTCGGCGGTTTCTGGCTGCACCCGCTGGTGCTGGTGTTTGCGCTGTCAGGTTCTTTGATGATCAGCCGGATTCGCATACCGAAACTTTGAGTGTTTCGGGTTGCTAGCGATTGTGGATTAAGCGCTGGCAGCTATCCAATTGCGCAGTGATCCCATGCATCTGGTCTGCCGTACGGCCCTGGATGCATGGTGCGTATTTCAGGCGCCGGGCGCCTTCACGCACAGCACCGGGCAGGACACCGTCATCAAAATCTCCTGCGCAACGCTGCCCATGATGAGCTTGCCCACGGCCGTGCGCTTGCGCAGCCCGATGATGAGGAGGGAAATGTCGCGCGACTCCACCAGGTCGTTGATTTCCTCGACGGCATCCTTGCCGCGCACAAACTGCTTGAACTCACCCTTGACGTGTTGCGAGGCCATCAGCGCCTCCAACTTTTCGACCTCGTACGCCGGCACCATGGACGGGTCTTCCTTCTGACCACCGGGGCTGGCGTTGACGACCAGGAGCGGCTCGTTGCGCTCCTTGGACATCTCGATCGCGGTTTCAAGAGCGGCATGGCCCTCTGGGCGGGAAACATAGGCGACGAGGATGGTCATGGTGTGAATTCTCCTTGGGTATTGACAACGAAAGGGCGCTCGAAGCGGGCTGCTTCGCCTGTCGGTTTGATCGTAGCAGCAGCAGCATCGGGTGGCACCTCATGCGACGCCCCCTCTTGTCGCATCGGCCCTATCCAGGCACTCGGGACGCACCTGCTTGCAAGGCGCCTGCTCGCCGACGGGCCGGCGCGATGAACTCAGGCGCAAAGCAGCGCTTGCTTCCATCCTGGAACGCCACCGTAACTGACAACGGTTCTGCTGCCACCACCACCCCGACGCCATAGCGCTTGGCGCGCACTGCCTGCCCGGGTGTGAAGGCGGTCTGAAAGACGATCTGCGGCGCGGTCTGGCCGGCCAGTTCTGCCGCCTGAAGAACCGGGGCGTCCCCAGGCAAAACGGCGCTCACACAGAGCGCACGATGGTCCGGCGTATCAGCAAGGCCTGGGTCAGCAAGGCCTACATCTGCAAGGCCTGCACCAGCTGGCCAAGATTCTGGGGCGCCGGCACGGGTGCGGAACGCGACCGCAGCCGACAGGTTCGAAGCCTGCGCCAGCCGCAGGCAGTTGTCGCAACTGCCGCAGCGGGCGTGGTCTGCTTCGGGTTCAAAGTGCTGGAGCAGCACCTGCCACCGGCACTGCCCGGTCTGGGCGTAAAACACCATCTGCTCCAGCGTGTCTCGGTCGCGCTCGCGGCGGTCGGTGTAGTCCTGCACAAAGCTCTGGAGCTGCGCTTCACTCACGTCCGGCCGCAACAGGGTCAGCGTGCCGCTGGCGTTTTGCCGAACGATGCGCTGCTGACGCAGTTGCGCCAAGGCCACCTGCAGCTTGCTGCGTGGGCGCTCGAGGCTGTCTTGCAAAGTGGCCAAGGTCCACGCAGCGTGTCCCTGCGGTGGGTCGGCAAGCAATTGGCGATGCACGGCCTCTACATCGGCCAGCGCGGGATAGCGCCCGCCGATAAAGAACTGCTGCACGGCGCGGTCGCTGCGCAGGAACATCAAGGTGCACGTGGCTTCCTGGCCATCGCGTCCTGCGCGGCCAGCCTCCTGGTAGTAGGCGTCCAGGCTGGCTGGCATCTGGTAATGCACGACAAAGCGGATATCGGGTTTGTCGATGCCCAAGCCAAAAGCGTTGGTGGCGACCAGCACGCGGCAGCGGTTTTCCATGAAGGCATCCTGCGCGGCCTGACGCTCTGCTGCAGGCAGGCGGCCGTGGTAGATGCCGGCGTTGACGCCTTTGGCACGCAGCGCGGCGTGGGCCTCTTGTGCGGCTTTGATGGTGGCGGTGTAGACGATGCCGCAGCGCTGCGCAGCCGGTGCCGAACCTGGCGTATCACCGTCTTCTGCATCCTCGCCTACCAGTGCGATCAGCCGGCTGTGTTTTTCGCGCGCGGTGGTCAAGTGCTCCAGCGCGAAATGCAGGTTGGGGCGGAACACGCCGGTGCGCAGCACGCCAGACTTTGGAATGCGCAGCTCGCTGCAGATGTCTTCGACCACGCTGTCAGTGGCGGTAGCGGTCAGGGCCAGCACAGTGGGCTTGCCCAGCGCCGGCAAGATCTGCGACACCTCAAGAAACGACGGCCGGAAGTCATGCCCCCACTGCGAAATGCAGTGCGCCTCATCCACCACCAGCAGGTCAATCGGGTGGGCCCGCAGCAGCTGCCCGAACTCAGCGTCCGCCAGCCGCTCCGGTGTGGTCAGGATGACGCGGGCAGAGCCGTCTTCTACTGCGGCCAGTGCGGCATCGCGCACCTCTGCCGACAGCGCGCTGTGCACCTGCACGCACGCCAGTCCGACTTCGGCCATGGCTTCGCACTGGTCTTTCATCAGTGCAATCAGCGGCGACACCACCAGCGTGCGGCCTGCCAGCAGGGTGGCCGGCAATTGGTAGCACAGCGACTTGCCGGCGCCGGTCGGCATGATCGCCAGCGTAGGCTCACCCGCCAAGACCCGCTCGATCACCTCGCTCTGGCCGGCGCGCAGCCGGGCATGGCCGAAGGTGGTGCGAAGGGCCTTGGTAATCGCGGCCGCGGGAGGCTTCGAGGCTTTCTTTGGAGTCATCGCCTTGGTTGGCTTGGTCGGCTTGGTCGGCTGGCGATCCAACGAAGACCCTCGGCTTTTCGCAGTGCCTGCAGGGTGTGCAGCAGTGGCGGGCGCCGGCATTACACCGAGGGCTCTTCGCCCGGTGCCGCGTCATCGGCGTCGGCGAGCTGGTCAATCTCGCGCGTGGCCTTTCCGCGCGCCAGCGGATCGCCTTCGGTGCGCACTTGGTCGGGGCGAATGTCGGCGGCCATGCCTGCGTTGTCGCGCTCTACGTCGGCGCGCTCGCCGGTGCCGGTGGCGTCGCTGTCGCTTTGCAGCTCAGCGCGGCTCAAGGTGCCGACCACGTCGCTCCCGCTGTCTGAATTGCCGCTCGTGCCCAGCGCTTCCACGCTGGTGCCGTCGGGTTGTACGGCGATCTTGTCGCCACCTAAAAGACTGCTGTGAGCCATGGGGTGTCCTTCCAGAGTGAGGCGCAGCGCACGCCATGCGCGCTGCAATGGCCTCACTGTGCGCGCGCTGAGGTGCCGTGGGCGTCAGGTCACGGCCGAGGCGCGTGTCGGTCGGTGGCTTACGCGTGCATTGCCCGTGCGCGCAAGAACCTGCGCCTCTGCAAAGATCTACGCCCGCAAGCGAGGCCTGCGGTTCACCACGAAGATGCCCACGGCCACCAGGGCCAGCGCCATCAGCAGGCCGGGCGTGATCGTCTCGCCCAACAGGAGCGCGCCAAACAGCAGCGCAAAGACGGGCGTCAGGAAGACGAACGACGACATCTTGGTGGCGTTGTAGTGCGCCAGCATCCACATCCAGGCCAGGTAGCTGGCGAATGCGCCTACCAGCGATTGCAGCAGCAGCGATGTCCAGGCGTAGGCGCTCAGGTTGAGCGTCCAGGTTTCGCCCAAAGCCAGCGAGAGCAGCGGCAGCACCGCTGTGCTCACTCCCACCTGATACAGCAGCTGTTTGGCAGGTGACAGACGCCCCACCGGCGTGCTGCGGATGACCACCGTCGTCAGCCCCCACATCAGCCCGGCCACCAGACCGAGCAGGTCGCCCAGCCAGGACAATGGATGCGTCAGCGCCGCGGGGTGCAGCAATCCGTCGCCCAGTGCCAGCACAGCGCCAACGAACGCGCCCGCCAGGCCCAGCCACTGCCAGCCGCGCAAGCCTTCGCCCATCACAAAGCGCGGCAGGATCAGTGCCACCCAGAACGGCGCGCAGTACAGGAACACGGTGAGGCGCGACGCTTGCGTGTACTGCAGGCCAATGTAGATGGCGGCGAACTCCCCCGCAAACAGGGCGCCCGCCAGCAAACCGCCCCAGCGCGAGCCGCGCGGAGCGTTGTCACTCAGCAGCGGAATCTTGCGCCAGGCACACCAGAGCAGCAGCGCCGCGGTGGCCATGGCAAAGCGCAGGAAAGCCTGAAACACGGGAGGCACCTCTTGCACAGTGGACTTCACCAGCACCTGCTGAAACCCCCAGAACATGCAGCAGCCCAGCAGCAGCGCAATGGCCAGGGTGTCGAGGTCGGGTTTGCGGGTATCGGGCATGAGGAGTGTGCGGGTGGGGTGCAGTGAGAAGCGACTGAAAGCGAAGTGAGGCAACGCGATTATCTGAGCCGGCAACGCCCGTGCATGTTCTACAGTCGACAGTTGCAGGCCATGGCCTCTGCCCCACCCACACCCGCATGCAAAACATCCACCCTGAAACCGCTGCCGCCCTGAGCGGCTGGCGCCTGCGGCTCTACACCATCATCTTCGAGGCCGACACACGCGCCGGGCGATGGTTCGACGTAGGGCTGATCGTCTGCATCCTGGCCAGCATTGCGGTCGTCACGGCTGACAGCGTGCCCGCCATTCGCGCTCGTATGCACGACCCGCTGCAATGGATGGAATGGGTGTTCACGGTGCTGTTCACGCTGGAATACCTGGCCCGCCTGGCCACGGTGCAGCACCCCTGGCGTTACGCCACCAGTTTTTTCGGCGTGATTGACCTGTTGGCGCTGCTGCCCACCTACATTGCCTTGCTGGTGCCCGAAGCGCACACGCTGGTCGACATAAGGGTGCTGCGCCTGCTGCGGGTGTTCCGCGTGTTCAAGCTGTCAGCGTACGTGGAGGAATACCGCGGCCTGGCGCGTGCCCTGCGCAACAGTCGCCGCAAGATCACGGTGTTCATCACCGGTGTGATGATGATTGTGCTGGTCATGGGCACGCTGATGTATGTGGTGGAAGGCCCGGAAAACGGCTTCACCAGCATCCCCACATCGGTGTACTGGGCCATCACCACCATGACCACGGTGGGCTTTGGCGACATCACCCCGCGCACCGAGATAGGACGCTTTCTTTCCTCGGTCATGATGCTGCTGGGCTGGGGCACGCTGGCAGTGCCCACCGGCATCGTGACGGCCGAGATGGCTTTCCAGGGCCGCGGCAATGCGCGGGTGCCTACCACGCGCACCTGCCATACATGCCTGACGGAAGGGCATTTACCCGAGGCGACCTACTGCTTTCATTGCAGCGCAAAACTGCCGCCCTACCAGCGTCAGGACGCGGACGACGAGCCCGCGGGCTGACGCTGACCAGTCCTCGGGCCCGCCGGTACACTCGGTCTTTTTTCGCGTCGACGCGTTTTCGCGTGCGCGGGCCAGCGTTGTGCGGCCCGCGGCGCATCCGGAACGTCATGGCCGCAGACACGGCGGGCCCGGCCCGCAACTCCATCGAACTCAAAAGTGCGTCCCTGCCCGTGGTGGCAGTGCTGCTGCACTCGGCCGACCCGGCGGTGCTGGCCGCCGAGCTGGCTGAGCGCCTGCAAGATGACCCTGGCTTCTTCGACAACGATGCGGTGCTGATCGACATCACCGCCCTGCGCGAGAGCGACGAGCCGATAGATTTTGCTGCGCTCTGCGCTGCGCTGCGGGGGCATGCCACGCTGCCAGTGGCCGTGCGCGGTGGCTCGGTGGCGCAGATGGCCGCTGCCGCTGAAGCCGGCCTCGCAGCCGCGCCCGATGCGCCGCCCATGCGTATGCGCGTTGCCGCAGCAGCGCCAGATGCGACTGGCCTGGTGCCCGGCGCAGCTCCGTCCGCCATTGAGTTTGAAGAGCGCCGCGCTCCGCGGCAGACCCCATTGCCATTGAGCACTCCAGACACGGGCGTGTCCGCAGAGGCGGGCGGCGCCCTGCAGATCCCCGCGCCGGGCAGTGGCGGTGTGCCGACGGTGGTGATGGACAAGCCGCTGCGCTCCGGCCAGCAGGTGTATGCACGCGGCGCCGATCTGGTGGTGCTGGCGGTGGTCAGCTTCGGTGCCGAGGTGATTGCCGACGGCAACATTCACGTCTATGCCCCACTGCGCGGCCGCGCCATCGCGGGAGCGCGGGGCAATACGGACGCGCGCATTTTCACCACCTGCCTGGAGCCGCAACTGGTGTCGATCGCCGGCTTCTACAGAACCACCGAGACGGAGCTGGCCGACAACGTGCGCGGCAAGCCAGCGCAAATTCGGCTCGATGGCGAAAAACTCATCATCGAGCCGCTGGCCTGATGCGTTCTGCGCCCAGCCATTTATCTATTCAACACTTCTGGAAATCAGCAAACACATGGCCAAAATCGTCGTCGTGACCTCCGGCAAAGGTGGCGTGGGCAAGACCACCACCAGCGCCAGCTTTGCCTCCGGCCTCGCCTTGCGCGGCCACAAGACTGCGGTGATCGACTTTGACGTCGGCCTGCGCAACCTGGACCTCATCATGGGCTGCGAGCGGCGCGTGGTGTACGACCTGATCAACGTGATCCAGGGCGAAGCCAACCTGAACCAGGCGCTGATCAAGGACAAGCAGTGCGACAACCTGTTCGTGCTGGCCGCCAGCCAGACGCGCGACAAGGACGCCCTCACCATGGAAGGCGTGGAGAAGATCCTCACCGATCTCGCCGCCATGGATTTTGAATACATCGTCTGTGATTCGCCCGCCGGCATCGAGAGCGGCGCGCTGATGGCCATGCACTTTGCCGACGAAGCCTTGCTGGTGACCAACCCGGAAGTCTCTTCGGTGCGCGATTCGGATCGTATTCTGGGCATGCTCAGCAGCAAGACCAAACGCGCCATCGAGGGCGGTGACCCCATCAAGGAGCATCTGCTCATCACGCGCTACAACCCCAGCCGCGTGGAAGACGGGCAGATGCTCAGCCTGGTGGACATCCAGGACATCCTGCGCATCAAGCTGATCGGTGTGATCCCGGAATCGGAAATCGTGCTGCAGGCGTCCAACCAGGGCTCACCTGCCATCCATGCCAAGGGCACAGACGTCTCCGAGGCCTACCAGGACGTGATCGACCGGTTCCTAGGTGAAGAGAAACCCATGCGTTTCGTCAATGCTGAAAAGCCCAGCTTCTTCAAACGCCTGTTCGGGAGCAAGTAAGCATGACGTCTTTTTTCTCCTTCCTGCTCGGCGAAAAGAAGAAGACTGCCAGCGTCGCCAAAGAGCGCCTGCAGATCATCCTCGCGCACGAGCGCAGCGGCCGCAGCGCTGCCGAGCCCGACTACCTGCCCGCGCTGCAACGCGAATTGGTGGCAGTGATCAGCAAATACGTGAAGATCAACCCCGACGATCTCAAGGTGAGCCTGGAGCGCCAGGACAACCTGGAAGTGCTGGAAGTGACGATCGAGCTGCCCGATACGGCGCGCTGAGCCAGCCTGGC
>JBBSRE010000123.1:0-8029 GCA_038243365.1 Burkholderiales bacterium
GCCCTGTGGCACCTTCATCGCGAATCTCGCCGCCTGCGCCGGTGGAAGCGCCTGGGTACGGAGCAATGGCCGTGGGGTGGTTGTGGGTCTCCACCTTCATCAGCACATGGCGCAGCGAACTCTCTTTTTCATAGCTGACCGCGCTTGATGCATAAGCGCTAGAGGCCGATTTGGCTTCAAATATTTCAACCACGCCGCCTTCCATCACCGAGGCGTTGTCCGAGTACGCCACCACCGTGTGCTGCGGGTTTTGCTGGTGCGTGTGGCGGATCATGCCGAACAGGCTTTTGTTCTGCTCGGTGCCGTCGATGGTGAAGTCGGCGTTGAAGATTTTGTGCCGGCAGTGCTCGCTGTTGGCCTGCGCAAACATCATCAGCTCGACATCGGTGGGATTGCGGCCCAGCGCGGTGAACGCTTTTACCAAGTAGTCGATTTCATCGGCTGCCAGCGCCAAACCCCATTGAACATTGGCTGCTTCCAGCGCTTGCTTTCCCGCCTCAAGTCCGCCGCTCAGCACGTCGACGTACGCCATGGGCTGCGCCGGCAGCTCTGTAAACAGGGCGCGCGTGCCGTCCAAGTCGAGGAACCAGGATTCGGTCATGCGGTCGTGCAGCAGTTCTGCCACCTGAGCCAATTCCTCTGGCTCCAAAGTCTTTGTCCCGCCGAGCAGCCCGGGTTTCAGGGCGATGCGGTATTCCGTGACGCGCTCAATGCGGCGCACCACTAGCCCGCAATTGCGCGCGATGTCGGTGGCCTTGGACGCCCAGGGCGACACGGTTCCCACGCGCGGGCTGACCGCAACGGTCTGGCCAGCTCCTTCGCCATCAAACGGCTCGCCGTACTCCAGCAGCGCGGCCAGTTGCTCGTTCAGCTCGGGCGTCGGCTCGTGGGTCGTGGCGGCCCAATGCACGTGGCGCGCCTGCACCGACTTGATGCGCGGCTCTATGCTCTGCAGAAGAGCCAACAGCTTCTTCTCGCGAAACGGGCTCAAGGCGTTGCCGCCTAAAAACGAGGTCAGGTGCTGGGTCACGGTGGCGATGTATGGAGGGCTGAGAAGGCAGAAGCCGGAGGGCTGAGAAGGCAAAAGCCGACACGCAAACGGGCAGACAAAAGGATCAGCCAAGCGGGCGTACAGGCGAAGCCCGCCATTTTAGGTGGCTGGGCGAGCTCCGCTGCCTGCGGCCATCGCAGGGAATGCACGGAACATGGGGGAACAATGGGGGGAACCTGGGGGAAGGCGGGGAAGTGAGCCCGATGGGATAATTTCGCCCTATGAGCATCACCATCAAGTCCGCCGAGGACATCGCCAGCATGCGCGTGGCCTGCCGTCTCGCGTCAGAAGTGCTGGACGCCATTGCGCCGCACATCGTGCCGGGCATCACTACCCGCCAAATCGACGAACTAGCCGCCGCCTGCATGGTCGAGCAGGGCACCATTTCCGCCACCATCGGCTATCAGCCGCCGGGCTATCCGCCTTACCCGGCTTCGCTTTGCACCTCGGTCAACAACGTGGTCTGCCACGGCATTCCGAACGACAAGCCGCTTAAAAAGGGCGACATCGTCAACGTCGACGTAACCGTCATCACGCCCGAGGGCTGGTACGGCGACAACAGCCGCATGTACCTGATTGGCGAATGCTCGATCGCTGCCAAGCGCCTCTCAGCCATCACCTTTGAAGCCATGTGGCACGGCATCGTGCAGGTCAAACCCGGCGCGCACTTTGGCGACATCGGGCACGCGATTCAGAAGTTCACTGAGGGCCACGGGTTCTCGGTGGTGCGTGAGTTCTGTGGTCACGGCATTGGTCAGCGCTTCCATGAAGAGCCGCAGGTGCTGCACTACGGCCGGCCGGGCACGCTGGAAAAACTGGAGGCTGGCATGGTGTTCACCATAGAACCCATGATCAACGCTGGCAGGCGCGAGATCAAAGAGTTCGGCAACGATGGCTGGACCATCGTCACCAAGGACCGCAGCCTGTCTGCGCAGTGGGAGCACACCGTGCTGGTCACGCCCACGGGCTATGAAGTGATGACACTCTCGGCCGGTTCCCCCGCCCTGCCCGACTTCGTCTCCGCTACCCGCACGTAAGACGTGCAGAGGCAGGGCGCTTGCATCTTTATCGCGCAGCGTGCACGCTTCTTGCATGATCCGTTTGCATGAAGCATCCACTCCCGCAGACATGACCGAGCTGCAAGCGCTGCGCGACGCCTACCGGCAGGACAAGGCGTCCCTGATCGCCACCTTGCTTGCGCCACTGCCCTCGGTGCGTGCCATCCACCGCCTGCTGCGCAAATTCACCCTGCTGGCTGACGGCCTGCTCATCACGCTCTGGAAACAAAGCGGCCTTCCCTCCAGCCTGAGCTTGCTGGCCGTGGGCGGCTACGGCCGCGCGCAGTTGCTGCCCTACTCGGATGTGGACGTCTTGGTGCTGATGCCCGATGGACCGCCCGACGCGGACATGCGCTCACGCGTGGAGCAATTCATTCGCAATTGCTGGGACGCGGGGCTGGAAATCGGCTCCAGCGTGCGCACAACCGAAGAATGCCTGACCGAGGCCGCAGGCGATGTCACCGTGCAGACGGCGCTTCTGGAATCGCGCCGCATCACCGGCAGCGCGGCGCTCTTCAAAACGTTTGAAGGGCGGTTTCGCGCCGCCATTGATCCACACGCCTTCTTGATCGCCAAGACGCTGGAGCTAAGCCAGCGCCACACCAAGTACGAGAACACTCCGTATTCCCTGGAACCCAACACCAAGGAGTCGCCCGGCGGGCTGCGCGATTTGCAAACCATTCTGTGGGTAGCAGACGGCGCAGGCTTGGGCAAGAGTTGGCGCGGCCTGATGAATAGCGGCCTGGCCACGCCGTACGAAGTGCACCAGCTCGAGCGCAACGAGTCGGTTCTGCTGTTGATTCGCGCGCGGCTGCACGCGGTTGCCGGCAGGCACGAAGACCGTCTCGGCTTCGATCTGCAGACGGCAGTGGCCGAGATTTTCAGCTACCGCAGCACCACTCCAGAAGGTGCCCGGCTGCCGATGCGCGCCAGTGAAACCCTCATGCGGCGCTACTACTGGGCTGCGAAAGCAGTGCTGCAGCTGAGCGAAATTCTGCTGCTCGACATCACCGAGCGGCTCGATCCACCGCAGACGCCGCCGATCCCTATCAACGAGCACTTCCTGGACAAGGGCGGGATGATAGAGATCGTCAGCGACGACCTCTATGAGCGCGAACCCCACGCCATCATGGAGACATTTCTGCTGTTCCAGTCGTCGTCTGCACTGCAGAAACTCTCGGCCCGCACGCTCCGCGCGCTTTATGGCGCGCGCGACGTGATGAACGGGGCGTTCAGGCGTGACCCGGTGAACCGCGCCGCGTTCCTGCGAATCCTGCAGCAGCCCACCGGCATTACGCACGCGATGCGACTGATGAACCAGACTTCGGTGCTGGGGCGCTACCTGTGGCCCTTTCGGCGCATCGTCGGCCAGATGCAGCATGACCTGTTCCACGTCTACACCGTGGACCAGCACATCCTCATGGTGATGCGCAATACGCGGCGCTATTTCATGGCCGAGCATGCGCACGAATATCCGTTCTGCTCGCAACTGGCCGCGGGCTGGGACAAGCCGTGGGTGTTGTATGTGGCTGCCCTGTTCCACGACATCGGCAAGGGCCGCGGGGGCGATCATTCGCAGATTGGCGCGGTGGCGGTTCGGCGCTTTTGCCGCCAGCATGGCATCGGACGTGAAGACGCCCGTCTGATCGAGTTTCTGGTGCGCGAGCACCTCACGATGAGCCGCACCGCGCAAAAGGAAGACCTGAGCGACCCCGACGTGATCGCTGCGTTCGCCAAGCGCAACGGCAATGAACGCTATGTGACAGCGCTGTACCTGCTTACCGTGGCCGACATCCGCGGCACCAGCCCCAAGGTGTGGAACGCCTGGAAGGGCAAGCTGCTGGAAGACCTCTACAAGGCGACGTTGCGCGTGATGGGCGGCCGCGCGCCAGACGCTGCTGCCGAGATCGAAGCCCGCAAGCGCGATGCCCTGATACTGCTGGCGCTCAGTGCCCAGCCCTTTGAAGCGCATAAAAAGTTGTGGGATACGCTGGATGTCGGATACTTCATGCGCCACGAATCTGCAGACATTGCCTGGCACACACGGCATCTCTCGCGGCATGTTGACGGCCAGCAGCCAGTGGTCAGCGCCCGCCAGTCTCCGGTTGGTGAAGGTCTGCAGGTGATGGTCTATACGGCCGACCAGAGTGACCTGTTCGCGCGCATTTGCGGGTATTTCGACCAGGCGGGTTTTTCCATTCTCGACGCGCGCATCCACACCAGCCGCACTGGTTTTGCGCTGGATACGTTTCAGGTGGTAAGCGACACCTCGCTGGGGCACTACCGCGATCTGGCGCAACTGGTGGAAAGCGGGCTCAAACGGGCGCTGCAAGATCTGGAGCCGCTTCATGAACCGAGGCGCAAGCGCGTATCGCGCAGGGTGCGGCATTTTCCGATGGCCCCGCGCGTCACACTGCGCCCGGATGAAAAAGCCCAGCGCTGGCTGCTGAGTGTGTCTGCCAGTGACCGCGCAGGCCTGCTGTACCGCATCGCCCGCGTGCTTGCGCGCCACCAGCTGAGCGTTCAGCTGGCCAAGATCAGCACCTTGGGCGAGCGCGTGGAAGACACTTTTCTGGTGCAAGGCCCGGAACTGCAGAACAACGCGGCGCAGATCCGCATCGAAACCGAGCTACTGCAGGCATTGGCGGGCGACCCCGCGTGAACCGCAGCTGGCCCAATGCACTATTAAAACCATAGCTGCTTGCGCTTTACCCGCCTGCGCTAGAGCCGTTTTTTACGTAACTTTTCGTCCGGGGCACATGCGCGTCCTTTAGCACCGCCGCCATGCCCTCAATGCAGCGCAGCGCCATCAATCGTCTTCGTTGTCCGCCAGCCCGGGGAACAGCACTTCCGTGAAGCCGAGTTGCGACAGATCGCGCATGCGCATCGGGTAGAGCACGCCCAACAGGTGATCGCACTCGTGCTGCACCACGCGTGCATGAAAGCCGTCCACCCGGCGATCAATTGGGGCACCTTGCGGATCGAACCCCTGGTAATGCACCCGTTGCCAGCGCGGAACACGCCCGCGCAGCCCCGGCACCGATAAACAGCCCTCCCAATCGTCCTCTTTCACATCGCCCAGCGGCATGATTACCGGGTTGATCAATACCGTCGGCGGCACCAGCGGGCGCTCCGGATAGCGAGGATTGCTGCTCTCACTGCCGAAGATCACGACCTGCAGATCGACACCGATCTGCGGCGCAGCCAATCCGGCGCCGTTGGCGTGTGCCATGGTTTCGTGCATGTCTGCCAGCAGCTGGTGCAGCTCCGGCGTATCGAACGCCATCACCGGCTGCGCTTCGCGCAGCAGCCGCGGGTCGCCCATTTTCAGAATCGTGTGGATCGTCATGTGAAAGTCCTTGATGGCAAACGTGGTGCAACTGCCGCTACAACCACGGCACGGCGACGGCGACGGCGACACGCCGTCAGCCACGAGAATAGCAACTTGAGCAGAACACCGCCAATGCGGCTGTCTTGCCCTCCCACCCACACCCTTCATGCAGTCTTCTTCGCGATCAGACACCGGCATTCCACCGCCGCCCCCGCTGCGCCTGGCTCGGCCTTTCCTGCGTGGCCTGCTGTGGGCATGTGCAGTGCTGTGCTTGGCGCTTGCCGTCATCGGCGTGTTTGTGCCCGGTTTACCCACCACGGTCTTTGTCCTGATGGCGGCTTGGGCAGCGGCCCGTAGTTCTCCTCGACTGCACGCGTGGCTCTGGTACCACCGTCTCTTCGGCCCGATGCTGCGAGACTGGACGCAAGGGGGCCGCGTGCGGCGCAGCGCCAAATGGAGCGCTACCGGCGTGATGGCTGTGTGCATGGTGGTGTTGGTTCTGACCGCCTCGCACCGCTGGGCAGCCGCAGCGGGCTGCCTCGCCATGGCTGTGGTGCTGACCTGGTTGTGGTGTCGACCCGAACCCGTCGACCACCCTGCTTAAGCCAACCAGGGACGCGCAGGAGAATCCGATGGACCTGCACAGGCGTACCGCGTATGCGCACGGCTACCAAGACCGAAAACGCTTCGATTCCATTGCTATAATCTGAGGCTTGTTCCTCGATAGCTCAGTTGGTAGAGCGCCGGACTGTTAATCCGTAGGTCCCTGGTTCGAGCCCAGGTCGAGGAGCCACAAAATTCAGACAGCCCTGCCTGTGCACGCGGGGCTTTTTCATGCCATTCATTCCTCGATAGCTCAGTTGGTAGAGCGCCGGACTGTTAATCCGTAGGTCCCTGGTTCGAGCCCAGGTCGAGGAGCCAAAAATTCAAGCATTCAGCCCACCTTCGGTGGGCTTTTTGTTTTGTCGAGCTGCTTTTCTGGATTGCTACTGCATTAGCGCAATTACTGCTGCGTATTTCTACCCCTCTGTTTGTGGAGTAAGCGATGTCAAACATCGCGGTGGCTGGTAGTCATTTTTAAAGGCGAGGGTCCGGTCAACGAGGCTGTCGCCATCGTTGTCTACGGTATGCGCTTGAGGCGCTCACTACCGGGCGGCAAGGATTGGGGCGAGCGCTAGCGGCAACGTATGTGCGTGCACTCGTATGGAGCACTTTCTATCGCTTGCTTACGAGCAGCGGGACAGCCGCGGACCGAAAGTGAATGCTGCACGCTTATAAAAATGCACACGCGGCGGAAGGAATCTCTTCGGTCCCCACTGCAAACCCGGGTTGCCGAGAATTACCAATTTTTTCGCAAAGCAATGCTCACCGAGTTGTTGACCAGACGCGCGCCAAATCCAAACAGCTTTTACACGCCCATACCCCTACTTTGGCAAGAATTCAGGCGCCTACCGATCCGCCCATGCGCATTGCCAGACTGGCCATGATCCACAGGGTGCCGCACACCATGATCAAGAGCAACAACGCAGAGAACAGGATCAATTGAAGATCGTCACGATTCTGCTTGAGGCCGATGTGCAGGAAGAAGCGGAAATGCACCACCATCTGCACAAGCGCAAAGACGCCGATCGCGACGAGCATCCACACACGCGGGAGCACCTGCCAGTACACCAGTGCAAACGGCAGCACTGTCAGCAGCAGTGCAAGTCCTGCTCCCCAAAGATAGAAATAGAAATCATGCCGCTCCTGTTGCCGCATTTCAGCAGCAGTGGGCTGATGCTCTGCGCGGTCGTTCATGCTGCCAACCCCGTCAGGTAGACCACCGAGAAAATCGCGATCCAGACGATGTCCAGAAAGTGCCAAAAAAGGGCCAGACGCATGATGCCAAGCTTGGAGTCGGTGTCTACCCCGTAGCGCGCGATCTGGCCCAACAGGCAAACCAACCAGATGCAGCCCGCGGCGACGTGCAGGCCGTGCAGCGGCACCAAGTCCCAGAACGCAGACAGGAAGCCGCTGCGCGAAGGTACACCGCCCTTGGAGAACATGCTGCTGAAATCCAGCAGCTCAAAGCCCAAGAACGCGACGCCAAGTACCAGCGCCAACGACATCCAGGCGACAAGCTTGAGCGTGCTGTGCTTGTATTTCATAGCAAGCGACGCCATGCCAAATGCAAAGCTGCTGGCCAGCAGAATCAAGGTCTGAACAAAAACGCTGGAAAGATCGTAGAGCGCGCGCGGCCCTGGGCCGCCCGCAGTGCTGTTCAGTGACGTCAGATAAGTGGCAAACACCATCCCAAACAGGATGGCGTCACTCATCAGAAAGATCCAGAAGCCGAAAATCACCGGCTCAGCAAGCACGTCGTCTCTTCCGTGCGCAGGGCCCAAATTGAGACCTGGGTGTTTTGCGCTTGACTCGTTCATGGAATCACTCCGTCAGACGCCATCTGGGCGAGGCCGAAGTTGGCGGGTTCTGCTTCCTGCGCACGCGAAACCGGCTGCGCCTGGCGCACGGCATTGAGCCAGCGCTCGTGTTCTGAACGCACTTCTGACGCTGTCACGATCCTTTTGGTGTCACGCGCGAAGCCGTAAA
>JBBSRE010000124.1:0-7890 GCA_038243365.1 Burkholderiales bacterium
TGCGGGGCTGTACACGCCCAACCCCACTGTGGTGGCAGTGGCCGCGCAATTTCTGGTGTATGCCGCCGTTTTCCAGGTGGTCGACGGGCTGCAGGTCGGTGCCATGGGCGTTTTGCGCGGCTACAAGGACACCAAGGTTCCCATGCTGGTGACCGTGTTCTGCTATTCGGTGGTTGGCATGGGACTGAGCCTGGGTCTGGGCGTTTTCGGTCCGCTCGGGCCTCCAGGACTGTGGCTAGGGCTGGTGGGCGGCTTGGCGCTGGCCGCGCTGGTGCTGAATCTTCGTTTTTGGCACTTGACGCGACACGTGTAAAGCGCAGTTACAAGACGATTGCGAGTGCCCGCGTCAGGGTGCGGCGCGCACAGCGCGCTCTCCTGCGCGCCGTGTATTACGCCCAGATCCTGCTGCCCGATTTCTCGCTCATCCTGCTCGGCTATTTGGTGTGCCGCTTCACCCCGCTGGGTCGCGCGGTGTGGCAGCCCGTGGAGGGTTTGGTGTACTACTTGCTGTTCCCGGTGCTGCTGTTTCAGTCCATCGTCAAAAGTCCCATCGAATTCGGTGCTGCTTCCAGTCTGATCGCTGCGGGTTTGCTGAGCGCTCTGGCAGGCATAGCGCTTGCCTACATCCTGCCCTACCTGCCAGGGCTGCGTGGGCACATTGACGCACGCGCTCATGCTGGTGCTGCGCAGGTGGCGTTTCGCTTCAACTCGTTCATCGGCCTGGCGTTGGCCGAGCGACTGGCTGGCGCGCAGGGCCTGCAGCTGATTGCGGTGCTGATTGGCGTTTCGGTGCCGCTGTTCAACGTTGCTGCGGTATGGCCCATGGCGCGGCACGGCCAACACCACTTCCTGAGCGAACTGGCGCGCAACCCGCTGATCCTCGCGACCGCTGCCGGTCTGGCGGCCAACCTGATGGGTTTCCAGGTGCCGGATGCGGTGGCCCCCACGCTTTCGCGCATTGGCGTCGCTGCACTGACATTGGGGCTGATGGCGGCCGGCGCCGGGTTGGAGTTCGGCTCGCTGCGCCGCGAGCGGGTGCTGACGGTGTCGGTGCTGTCGATCCGCCACCTCTTCCAACCGCTGCTTGCGTGGTGCGCTGCGCGGTGGATGGGACTGGACGCCGTGCAAACCTTGGTGCTGCTGACGTTTGCCGCGCTCCCCACCGCGTCAAGCTGCTATGTGCTGGCCGTGCGCATGGGCTACATCGGTCGGGATGTGGCTGGGCTGGTCACGCTCTCGACCCTGCTGGGGCCGGCCAGTTTGTCGCTCGCTCTGGGTGTGCTGGGCGGCGTAGGTTAGAGATGTTGCTATTAAAAACGTAGCTTCTGGCGCATTCTGCGTAAGCGCTAGAGGCCATTTTCACTCAGAATTTTCGTGTTCAAGAGCCCAGGCGACATGCTCGCGCACCACGGCGCTGTCACTTGTCGCGCGCGATTGCAGCGCCGCTCGCAGCTGCGGCGCATGCGTCTGCGCCAGCGCGTTGCCCAGCGCCACTGCCACGTTGCGCAGCCAGCGCTCATGCCCGATGCGCCGAATCGGGCCGCCTTGGGTGGTGCGCAGGAACTGGGCTTCGTCCCACGCAAAAAGATCGACGAGTTGCTCGCCGCTCAGGCCTGCCCGCGCGTCGAAATCGGCCAACCGGCTGGTCTGTGCGTATTTGTTCCACGGGCAGATCAGCTGGCAATCGTCACAGCCGTAAATGCGGTTGCCGATGGCGCGGCGGAACTCGACCGGGATCACACCCGCATGTTCGATGGTCAGGTAGGAGATGCAGCGCCTCGCGTCCAGCCGGTGCGGCGCGATGATGGCCTGGGTCGGGCACACGTCGATGCAGGCGTTGCAGCTGCCGCAGTGCGCACTGACGGGCGCGCTTTCGGGCAGCAGCATGTCGATGTAGATCTCGCCGAGGAAAAACATGGATCCCGCCTCGCGGCTCAGGACCAGGGTGTGCTTGCCACGCCAGCCCTGCCCGCTGCGCGCGGCCAGTTCGGCCTCCAGCACCGGGGCTGAATCGGTGAACACGCGGTAGCCGGTGGGGCCGACCGCCTCAGCGATGCGGTCACACAGCTTTTGCAGGCGAGCGCGCAGCACCTTGTGGTAATCGCGCCCTCTGGCATAGACCGACACGCCTCCCTGCATAGGATCGTTCAGCCGATCAAACTCGATACCCTGCCACCCTTGCGGTGTATCGCGTGGCAAATAGTCCATACGCGCGGTGATCACGCTGACGGTGCCCGGCACCAGTTCAGCAGGGCGCGCGCGCTTCATGCCATGCGCTTGCATGTAGTGCATGTCACCGTGAAAGCCCTGGGCGAGCCAGGCCTGTAGCCCAGGTTCGGCGGACGACAGGTCCACCCCGGCCACACCGATTTGCGAGAATCCCAACGCACGCGCCCACTGCGCGATCTGAGGAACGAGTTGACTGCCACTGACGACCATCGCCCGATTGTAGAAACGTCGCCCGATTCCACTGCTTCGATGGCAGTGCTCTGCTGGGCTACCGAAGACGACACACGCGTATTTGCAGAGGCGCTGGCCCAGCAGCCGGAGCTGCGCAATGCATTCATTACCCTGCATGGCGACTTGGGCGCCGGCAAGACCACACTGGTGCGCCATCTGCTGCGCGCGCTGGGCGTGCAGGGGCGCATCAAGAGCCCCACTTACGCGGTGGTGGAGCCGCATGAGGTCGGTGGGCTGGATATCTGGCATTTCGACTTCTACCGATTCAGCGATCCGCGCGAATGGGAAGACGCGGGTTTTCGGGATCTGTTTGCCAGCACAGGGCTGAAGCTGGCAGAATGGCCGGAAAAGGCTGCAGGGCTTATTCCTCCTGCAGATCTTGCTATCCACTTGGAAGCATTGACCGACACCTCGCGCAGTGCCCGCCTGCAAGCCGGAACGCCGCGCGGCGAACGCCTGTTGCGCCTGCTGCAAGGACTGCGCCCATGAAGCTTCCACGTTCTCCCTCCATCTCGTCACCCAACGCGGCTGACCATGGCGCGGACATGTCCGGCGGCCCCCTTGCTCCCGATTCTGCGTCGCACAACCCCGACCCATCGGGTCGGGCATCGCGCCGCACCTTGCTCCAAGCAGGCAGCCTGGTGCTGCTGCTAGGGCGCCAGCAGATCGCGCGCGGCGCCAGCATTTTGGCGGTGCGGGTCTGGCCCGCGCCGGAATACTCCCGCGTCACGCTGGAATCCGACACCGCGCTGAAGGCACGCCAGTTCTTCGTGACCTCGCCGCCGCGGCTGGCCGTGGACATTGAGGGCATTGATCTCAGCCCCCAACTGCGCGAGCTGGTCGCCAAGGTCCAGAGCGACGACCCCAACATCGCAGGAATCCGCGTGGGCCAGAACGCGCCGGGGGTCGTGCGATTGGTGTTGGACCTCAAGCAGCCGGCCAAGCCACAGGTGTTTGCGTTGCCGCCCGTGGCGGCTTACGGTCATCGGCTGGTGTTTGACCTCTACCCCGAAGTGCCGGTGGATCCGTTAGCGAACCTGATCGCCGAGCGCCTCAAAGCCGCGCCCGACCGCACCGCCACTTCCGCGCCGGGATCTGCGGTGGCAGTGGCGCGCAATGCCCTCTCTTCGGTTCCCCGCGCAGAATCGCCGGCCGCTGATCCCATAGGCGAACTCATCGCACAAGCCGGCGGGGCGCGCGCCGCGGCCTCGCCCGGCGTCAAGATCGACCTGCCGGATGTGCCCGTTGAAACGGATGTCGCCAGCGCCATATTGCCTGGCAAGCGCGCGGCAGTGCAGGTAGCACCCGCACCGCAGGCGCCCGCGGTGGCCACCAGCCGCAAGACCGACCGCCTGATCATCGTGGCCCTGGACCCAGGCCATGGCGGCGAAGACCCGGGCGCCACGGGGCCAAGGGGTACGCGTGAGAAGGACGTTGTGCTCAAAGTGGCCCATTTGCTGCGCGACCGCATCAACGCCACCACGGTGGGCGGCAACCCCATGCGCGCGTACCTGACGCGCGACGCCGATTACTTTGTGCCGCTGGGCACTCGCGTGCAGAAAGCGCAGCGGGTGCAGGCAGACCTGTTCGTCAGCATCCACGCAGATGCCTTCACCAACCCCGCAGCAAACGGCGCCAGCGTGTTCGCGCTCAGCCAGAGCGGCGCGTCGAGCTCGGCGGCGCGCTGGCTGGCCAACAAGGAAAACCAGGCCGACCTGGTGGGCGGCCTGAACGAACGCGCACAGGATCACCAGGTGCAGCGCGCGCTGATTGACATGAGCACCACGGCACAGATCAACGACAGCCTCAAGCTCGGCAGTGTGCTGCTGGGCGAGGTGGGCAAGCTTGGCAAACTGCACAAGCCGCGCGTGGAGCAGGCCGGCTTCGCGGTGCTCAAGGCGCCCGATATTCCGAGCGTGTTGGTTGAGACTGCGTTCATCAGCAACCCGGATGAAGAGCAGCGGCTAGCATCTCCCACCTACCAGGCGCAGCTGGCTGACGCGCTGATGCGCGGCATCGTCAGCTATTTCGGCCGCAATCCACCGCTTGCGCGCAGCCGCTCGGTTTGAGACCATGGTGCGATTCGCAACCGCACCGAGGAACTCTCATGGCCCTGCCGCATACCCCGTCATCCGAAGTTGTCCATATTGCCCCGTTGGGCGACGCACTGCCTGGCGCAGTGACGTCCGCCCTGTTGAAAGCCAACGAGCTTGAAGTGATCCGCGTCGTGGTCCTGGCCGGCAAAACTCTGCCGCAGCATCAGGTGCCGGGCGAAATCACGCTTCTGTGTATCGAAGGCGAGGTGCAACTGGAGACACCCGGAGACGTTCAAACGCTGCGGCCGCACGATTTTGTTCACCTCAAAGGCAGCACGCCGCACGCCCTGACGGGCTTGACCGACGCATCACTGCTGCTGACCATCAGTCTGTGCGCCACTGACAGCGCTCGTTGATCGAGGTTTGTAGGTCGGGCCCGGGTCGGGCGCCGACGCTATCTGGCCAGCGAGTCCTACATCGATGGCGCCGCGACTCTGCGACATTGCCCTCACTGGTCCAGCCGCCCGATGTCCGGGCGGCGGCGCCGAAGTCTCACCTTTTTGAAGGGCCACCACCATGACATCCCGCACGCTTGTTATCGCAACCGCATTCGCCGCAGCCTTGGGCCTCGGCGCGTGCTCTTCCAGCCCCACCAATGCCCAGGTGGGAACCGGAGTCGGCGCTGTTGCTGGGGGCCTGGTCGGCAATGCCGTTTTGGGCACGCCGGGCGCCATTGCCGGCGCAGTCGGCGGCGGCTTGGTCGGCCACGAATTGGGCGAAAACCGCGACCAGCGCAAACGTTGACCTAGCGAATCACTGAGTAACCGAGTAGCCGGACCACCGGACCACCGGATCACCGGTGCAAAACCGGCAAAACTTGATGGAAACGAGCTGCCAGCGCAAACCCACTTGCGCTGGCAGCTCTTTTTTGTGGGCGCTCAAGTGCGCTGCGCGGCTGCCTTGTCTGCGCTGACGCCGCGCCACGCTCCGAAAAGTGCGATCAAGCCTGGCACCAAAATCAGGCCCCAGATAATCTTGTCGAGGTGCTCGCGCACAAATGGCAGATTGCCGAAGAGCAAGCCGGCGCTGGTGACTCCCAACACCCAAAGCAGTCCCCCTCCCACGTTGTAGAGGGTGAATTTGCCGCGCGACATGGCCGCCACGCCCGCCACAAATGGCGCAAACGTACGCAAGAACGGCATGAAGCGCGCCAGCACGATGGTGATGCCGCCGTAGCGCTCATAAAACGCATGGGCCTGGTCAAACGCCCGCCGGTTGAACCACCGCGACGACTCCCACCGAAACACGCGCGGCCCCACCCAGCGGCCGATGCTGTAGTTGCACTGATCGCCCAGGATGGCCGCCACGCTCAGCAGAACCACCACCGGCAGAAATTCCAGCAGCCCGGCGCCGCACAGCGCGCCCACAATAAACAGCAGCGAATCGCCCGGCAGAAACGGCATCACCACCAGCCCGGTTTCCACAAAAATGATGAGGAACAGCAGCGCATAAACCCACATGCCATAGCTGGCGACGAAGGCTTCCAGGTGCTTGTCGACGTGCAGGATGAAGTCGATGAGGAAGGCGATGGCGTCCATAGAGGCGTGTAGGGGGAGTGAATGGGTGGGAACTGCGAGCCACGCTGGTCTGCCGGGCGGGGCGCAGTGCAGGATTATCGCGACTGGCCCTTGCGCCTTGGCCGGCTCTCTCCAGAGTTCCTGGGTCTTGATGAGTCGGATCCGGGTGCAGCATTCGCGTCGTCCCTAGAATCGTCCACTCATGCAAGACCTTCACCTGCCCGGCGGCCCCCAGGCGCCTGTCCCCGCTTCTGCTCCCGTTCATGCTCCCGGCGACCGGCGGCCTATCCTTGATCTGCCCGACGAGCTGGTCAGCCAGATTGCCGCAGGCGAAGTGGTCGAGCGCCCCGCATCCGTCGTGCGCGAGCTGGTCGACAACGCGTTGGACGCCGGGGCCAGCCAGATTACGCTGCGGCTGTTGGCGGGAGGCGTGCGGCTGATCAGCGTGGAAGACGATGGCTTGGGCATTCCACAGCCCGAGCTGGCGGTGGCACTGCGCCGGCACGCCACCAGCAAGATTCGCGATCTCCATGACCTGGAGAGCGTGGCCACCATGGGTTTTCGCGGCGAGGCGCTGGCGGCCATCGCGTCGGTGTCCGACCTGTCCCTGCTCTCGCGCCCACAGGGCCAAGACACGGCGTTTTTGCTTGAAGCGCGCAGCGGAGAATTGCGCCCGGTGGCTCGCGCGCAGGGCACCACGGTGGAAGTGAAGGAGCTGTTTTTCAGTACGCCCGCACGGCGCAAGTTCCTGAAGACTGATGCCACCGAGCTCGCCCACTGCGTGGAAGCGGTGCGCCGACACGCGCTGGCTCGGCCCGATGTGGGTTTTGCCATCTGGCACGAAGGCAAGCTGGTCGAGCAATGGCGTGCAGCGATGGTGCACGGCCAGAGCGCCGACCAGCCGCCGAAGGCCTCAAATGCCTCGAGCGTCTTGAGCGCCTTGAGCGCTATCGACCGGCGGCTTGCCGATGTGCTGGGCGCCGATTTCCTCACGCAGTCAATTGCTCTGCAACACCAGGAGGGCCGTGTCAGCATCACCGGCCGAGCTGGCTTGCCGGATGCCGCGCGCGCGCGCGCCGATCAGCAGTACTGCTACGTCAATGGCCGCTTTGTGCGTGACAAGGTGATCGCACACGCGGCGCGCAGCGCTTACGAGGATGTGCTGCACGGCCACCGCCAGCCGGTGTACGCGCTGCACATAGAGATCGATCCAGCGCGGGTGGATGTGAACGTACACCCCACCAAAATCGAAGTGCGCTTTCGTGACAGCCGCGAAGTGCACCAGGCCGTGCGGCACGCGGTGGAAAACGCGCTGGCCGCGCCGCGAGCCGCTGCATTGGAGTCAGGCATGAGCGCAGCGCCCGATGGCTCAGCGCTCAGTGCTCCACACACAACCCTTCCCGGAAATTTGAGGTCAAATCGGCCTCCAGCACCCAGCGGGTATGCGCAAGGCGCTATGATTTTCGATGCTCCTGCCGGGCACAAGGTGTCGGATCTCGGCGCGTTGTGGGGAGTGCAGACGCCAAGGCCAAGCGCCCCAACGCCCGCATGGGCTCCGGGACAGACAGCCAATACTGAGGCTTCGTCCCCCAGCCCCGATGTGTCTTCCGGCGAAGTCCGTTTCGCCGATGCGCCCCAATCACCGTCCCCAAGCGCTACCGTCTGGCCGCTCGGCCGTGCGCTGGCGCAGCTGCAGGGTATCTACATCCTGGCCGAAAACGCGCAGGGATTGGTGATTGTCGACATGCACGCAGCGCATGAGCGCATCGTCTACGAACGGCTCAAGGCGCAATGGGACCACTCGGCTCGCATCTCCA
>JBBSRE010000125.1:0-7864 GCA_038243365.1 Burkholderiales bacterium
GCCAGATCCGGCCGGATGGCGCGCAGCTTGCGCACCGTGCTCTTGTATTCCATTGCGGTGTAGCCGCGCTTCATGGCCATCAAAATGCGGTCACTGCCGTGTTGCACCGGAAGGTGCAAATGGTTGGCTAGCTTGGGTATTTGGGCGTAAGCCTCGATCAAGCGCGGCGTGAATTCGTTGGGGTGGCTGGTGGTAAAGCGCAGGCGCTCAATGCCTGGGATCTCCGCTACATATTCGAGCAGCAATGCGAAGTCGGCAATTTCGCCCGTCTCGCCCATTGGGCCGCGGTACGCGTTCACGTTCTGGCCGAGCAGCGTGATTTCCTTGACGCCCTGGTCCGCCAGGCCTGCCACCTCCACCAGCACATCGTCAAACGGGCGGCTGACTTCCTCACCGCGTGTATAGGGCACCACGCAGTAGCTGCAATACTTGCTGCAGCCTTCCATGATGGAGACGAATGCCGATGCGCCGTCGACCTTCGCCGGCGGCAAATGATCGAACTTTTCAATCTCGGGAAAGCTAATGTCGACCTGCGGCCGCGCCTGGATGCGGCGCTGCTCCAGTAGTTGCGGTAGGCGGTGCAGGGTCTGCGGACCGAACACGATATCGACATACGGCGCGCGCTTGATGATTTCCGCGCCTTCCTGGCTGGCCACGCAGCCTCCGACGCCAATCTGCACACCGCGCTTTTTGAGGTGGCGCACCCGGCCGAGGTCAGAGAACACTTTCTCTTGCGCCTTTTCGCGCACCGAGCAGGTGTTGAACAGGATCAGGTCGGCTTCTTCGACGTTTTGCGTGGGCTCGTAGCCTTCGGCGGCGCGCATCACATCCACCATCTTGTCCGAGTCGTACTCGTTCATCTGGCAGCCGAAGGTTTTGATAAAGACTTTTTTGCTCATGGAATTGTTTTCTCGCGTCGCGCTGCCGGCGAACAGCGCCCTGCAGTTGAAAGCATGCGGGTGCCTACCGAAGAAACCCTGAATCTGCCTGGCAGGTCAGCGTGGATCAGCGTCGCTCTCGAAGCGGAAATTGCGCTTGACGCCACTGCCCTCACGCGGGAGCGCGAGCTCTTCCTTGTTCAGGATCCAGGCCGTGTGCAGCATGCCAGTGCTCTTCTCAATGGTGTAGTTCACGGCATATTCCTTGCCGATGACCATGTGCAGCATGATGAGCGAGTTCTGCGGGCTGCGCAGCCGCATGCCGGGCGCCATCCGAATGGGCGTGCCGTCGATCTTTGCCTCGACCGTGGAGAGAATGGCCAGCGTTCCGCGACGTGCCTGCTCCGGAAAGGTACGAATGCCCCCCAGGCTCTCCGGTACTTGCGCTGCCGCAGTCATTGGTTGCAGAACGGCGGCGGCCGTGAGACCTGCGATCGCAGTGGCGCGCATCGCGATCGAGACCGAAGCGCGAAGTTGAATGAGCAAGGGTGAGCAGCGGTTCATGGGGATATCCAGGGGCTGAAGAGAGACATGTCGTGAGCGGCCATCGCACCCACAACGCGAAACACTGTACGACACAAAGCAAAAACCCCTTGCAGCGATGCTTGCAAGGGGTTTGGCAGGGCGGGCCCCGCAGGTGTCTGGTGGTGATAGGTGGACTTGAACCACCGACATCAGCATTATGAATGCTGCGCTCTAACCAACTGAGCTATATCACCGCGACCAAAATTATAGACCAGAAATAAACTCCCGAGACTGCTGTGCAGGTCTCCGGAATCACTTTCAAAGGTGCGTGAAACTCGGCTTGCGCTTGTTCACAAAAGCGTCCATGCCTTCCTTCTGGTCCGCTGTGGCAAACAGCGCATGGAACAAGCGACGCTCGAACATCACCCCGTCCGCCAAGCCGCTTTCGAACGCGCGGTTGACCGATTCCTTTGCCGCCATGACCGCGATGTGCGAGTAATCACTGATCACCAAGGCTGCGGCAAGCGCTTCGTCCTGCAGCTTGTCCAGCGGGACCACGCGGCTCACCAGGCCGGCGCGTTCCGCTTCCTCTGCGTCCATCATGCGGCCCGTGAGCGCCATGTCCATGGCCTTGGCTTTGCCCACGGCACGTGGCAGCCGCTGTGTACCGCCTGCGCCAGGAATCACGCCCAGCTTGATCTCGGGCTGGCCAAATTTTGCGTTGTCTGCGGCAATGATGAAGTCGCACATCATCGCCAGTTCGCAGCCGCCGCCGAGGGCAAA
This sequence comes from Burkholderiales bacterium, assembly GCA_038243365.1. Taxonomy (GTDB): domain Bacteria; phylum Pseudomonadota; class Gammaproteobacteria; order Burkholderiales; family Burkholderiaceae_C; genus Simplicispira. Next base: position 2,187 of record JBBSRE010000125.1, read on the forward strand.
TCCGCTCACTGCGGCAATCACCGGCTTGCGTATGCTGCGGATCGTCTCCCAGTTGCGACCGATGTAATCGCCCTTGTAGACATCGGCAAAGCTGTAGCCCGCCATGGCGCCAATATCTGCGCCGGCAGCAAACGCTTTTTCACTGCCGGTGATGACCACGCAGCCAATATGCTCGTCGGCATCAAAAGCTTTGAGCGCGGCGCCCAGCTCGTCCATGAGTGCGTCGTTCAAGGCATTGAGGTGTTTGGGGCGGTTGAGCGTGATCACGCCGACCTTGTCGGCCTCGGTGCGCACCTCGATCATGGAATAGGTCACTGTCATCTCCGTCAGGTTGTCAAAATCAAACTATAGCGATGCGGCAGGTGATGCTGTCGGCGCCTTGAGCGCCGGGATCGCCGCGCCATCATGAAGCCAGCGCTGAGCTCGCGTCTCGTCGGTGATGCGCAGGCGGACGGTGTCGACAACCCCATCCGGGCAGGCACTCAAAGGGAGGGTCAAGCGCAGCAAGCGCTGATCGCGGCCGACCAGCGCGGTGGCCTGCGTCTCGCCAGGCACAAGGTACAGGTCAAGGTCGTCCAGGTTCTTGAGCCGCCAGGAACCGGTGTCGCCTTCGATACCCAACCACTCATCCCCTGCCGCCATGCCGGCGCGCTCGGCCAAGCCGCCGCGCAGCACGGACTTGATGCGAATCCCGTCGCCCGGCGCCACGCGCAGGCCCAGCTGCTGCGCACGCTGCGGCGTATCGGCGTTGAGCTCCACCCCGTGCAGCGCCAGCAATTCCGCCACCGGCAACTCTTCGGTCGAATGGACCCAGCGCTGCAGTTCATCGGCAAAGCTGCGCGCGCCTACAAGTTGCAGGGCAGCGAGTACATCGCTCTCGCGCACAGGGCCGTCGCCATGCTGCTTCCACAGCTGGCGCATCGCCTGATCGAGGTTGCCGATGCCCTCGCTGCGCAGCGTCAAGTCCAGGCACAGAGCAACGAGCGCACCCTTGGTGTAGTAGCTAACCGTGGCGTTGGCGGTGTTGTCGTCTTGCCGGTAGAACTTGACCCAGGCATCGAAGCTCGCTTGCGCCACGGTTTGCACCTGGCGGCCCGGCGTTTGCAGGACCTGGTTCATGGTCTTGCCCAACAGCTTGAGATAGGCGCCGGTATCGAGCAGCCCCGCGCGCACCAGCAGCAGATCGTCGTAGTAGCTGGTGAATCCTTCAAAAAACCAGAGCAGTTCTGTGTAATTTTCTGCCGCGTAGTTGTACCGCTCGAACTCGGCAGGCCGCAGGCGCTTGACGTTCCAGGTATGGAAATACTCATGGCTGATGAGCCCGAGCAGTGTGGTGTAGCCGTCGCCAGGTTTCCATGCCTTGGCGGATGCGCCGCCCGCGCCTGCCTGGCGTGGCAGATCACGGCGCGCGGCAATCAAGGCGGTCGAGTGGCGGTGCTCCAGCCCTCCGTAACCATCGTCCATCACATGGAGCAGGAACAGATAGTCGGACAGCGGCGGCACATCGTTTCCATGCCAGAAGCGCACCACCGCCTCGCAGATGGTCCGGCTGTCTGCCAGCAGACGTGCGCCATCAAACGTGGGTGCGGCGCCGCTGACCACCATGCGGTGCGCAATGTGAGCGGCGTCGAAACGGCCCTCCCAAAAGGAGCCCAATTCAACTGGGCAGTCGACCAGTTGGTCGTAGCCGTTGCCGCGATAGACGCCAAACCCTTCTGCGTCAATATTCGCCGCAGGAAGTGCGGTGGCGGCACGCCAATTGGGGCAGCTGGCGGGCTTGTGCAGATGGACCGTGTGCTCGAGATGTTCGTGCCCCAGTGCTCGCAGGAAGAGGCTGGTGCCGTTGAAAAATGCCCGCGAACCGTCTAGCAGGGCGCTGCGCACGGAGGGATCTGCAGCGTACACCTCGTATTCGAGCACCAGCGGCTCACCGGATGAGCACGCGACTTGCCAGCTGTGCTTGTCGATCTGGGAAACGGCGACAGAGCAGCCGCCCTGCGTTGCGCGCAGGTTTTGCACATGCTTGGCAAATTCGCGCAGCAGATAGCTGCCGGGAATCCAGGCGGGCAACGCAAACTGCTGGTCAGGATGAGGGGCGGCAAGCGCCAGCTCAATCTGGAAAAGGTGATTCGCAGGATTGCGCACCGAGACCTGGTAGCGCGGGCCTTCAAATGGGAGCAATGGGTTAGTCAGAGTCACGTAGTTGCTAGGAAAGATGCGCTGCGAGAAAGGTGCGCAGGCGCCCATGCACCAAGGCGGCATGTCGTCATGGCACCGTTACCTGGCAACTATTTCGCAGGAATAGCTTGTGCTTGCGCCAGGCGTTTCTCCACTTCAACAGCATCGACCGCACCCGGAACCCGGCTTCCGTCCGAGAAGATCAGCGTAGGTGTGCCGGTGATCTTGTATTTCTTGCCAAATGCCAGATTTCGCTGCAATGCGGCCGTGTCGCAGCTGGCGGCGCTAGGCGTCTTGTCCCTCAGCATGAGGTCATGCCAGGCGGCCACACGGTCTTTGGCGCACCAGATATTGCGCGATTTTTCAGCCGAATCGGGGCTCAGGATCGGGTACAAAAAGGTGTAGATGGTCACGTTTTCGACCAACTGAAGATCGCGCTCGAAACGCTTGCAGTAGCCGCAGTTGGGGTCTTCGAACACTGCCAGTTTGCGCTTTCCGTTGCCTTGCACCACCGTGAAGGCATCTGCCAACGGCAGCGAAGCAAAGTCCACTGCGGTGAGCTTGGCAATGCGGTCTTCCGTCAGGTTGCGGCGCGCCTTGGTGTCGATCAATTCGCCCTGAATCAGGTAGTTTCCCTTGGCGTCGGTGTAGAAAAGGTCAGTGCCGATGCGCACTTCATAAAGCCCCTTCATGGGCGTAACGCTCACCTCGTCGGCCTTGCCGAGTTGGGGAATACGCTCGGCCAAGGCTTTGCGAATGTCCGATTCCTGGGCGTGCGCGCCGCATGCAATTGCAAGCGTCGCGAAAGCGGCCAGGATGCCGTGCTTTTTCATGGTGCGGTTTCCTCTTGAGCGCGAGTGCGCGTAAACATACCGGACGCGCCCATTGCTTGGCGTGCGGCCCAGCGTTTGAGCGGGCCACTGCGGTCGAATCCCTGCATGCCCCAATGGCGCAGCGATTCCCATGCCGGCATCTGCTGAGCGAACACCTGAGCCAGCAGATCGGTGCCCAGACGCATGGGCATAAGAGCACTTCTGCGTTCGCGGGCGTACTGGCGCAGGATGCGTTGGTCATCTGCGCGCCGCCATTCGGCGCGTCCGGAAAGCGCACGGGAAAGTGCAGCTGCATCGGCGATTCCCAGATTCAGTCCCTGGCCCGACAGCGGATGCACCGTGTGTGCCGCGTCACCCGCCAAAACCCATGCATGCTGATTGTCTGGAAATCGCCCACACCAACGCTTAGCCAGCGCTAGCTGCAGCGGCCATGCGCAGCGCTGCCCTTCCAGTTCGATGGTGCCAAACGCCCCTGCGCTCGCCTGATTTAACTGGTGCGCAAAGTCTTCTTCGCTCAGTTCAAGCAAGTCAGCGGCGCGCTGCGGTGACACTGACCACACCACGGCCATTTCCCGGCCAGCTTTCCCGCCGAGGGGCAGCAGAGCCAGGATGCCATCGGCTGAAAACCACTGACGCGCCGTTTGCTGATGCGGCTCGCTGCACAGCACGCGAGTCGCCACTGCCGTTTGCTCATAAGGGGAGACGTCGAATTCCACGCCCAGCTCTTGGCGCGTCTGGCTGGCCCGGCCCTCGCAGACAGCGGTGAGCGGCGCAGCCACAGGTTCCGCTCGCCATTCGATATCGGGCTGGTATCGGATCGCGTCTGTGAGTCGCGCCTCTAGCGCGGGAACGTCGGTGATCCAGGCCAGAGCAGGGACGCGCAATGTCCCCGCGTCGAAGTTCACCGTGCCTTGCTGACCGCCCTGGACTTGCATGTGAGCAACAGCTGTGGCGCGATCGTCCGTCGGCCAGCAACGCAAAGACTCTAGCGTCGTCTTCGACGCGGCATTGAGGGCGTAGGCCCGGACGTCGGTTTGGCCCGTCTCATGCGAGAGCGGTGCCCCCGTAAGCGCCACGCGAAAACGCTCCTTAGCGAGCAAAAGTGCCAGGGTTCGTCCCACGATGCCTGTGCCGCGGATACAAATGTCGAAAGGCTTGACCATGGCTTCATTGTAGGAGCGCGTCGGACCGTACGAGCGCCACTCGGGCCCCTGGAGCGCGCCGAAAAGCACATCGGGCGCGCGCTCGCTAAAATGACGGGTTAACCCGGCGACGGCTTTTCGCGGCGATCCGGCCTGGGTGGTCGGCGTCGCGCGCACCCCGATTCCAGGGCTGCGTGAGCCCGACCCCTGATTTCTCCTACAGGACTGAACCATGAGCCTTCAATGCGGCATCGTAGGCTTGCCGAACGTCGGCAAGTCCACCCTTTTTAACGCGCTCACCAAAGCCGGCATCGCTGCGGAAAATTATCCGTTCTGCACCATCGAGCCCAATGTGGGAGTGGTCGAGGTGCCGGATCCGCGGCTTCAAGATCTCGCCAAGATCATCTCGCCCGAGCGCATCGTTCCCGCCATCGTGGAGTTCGTCGACATTGCCGGTCTGGTGGCCGGTGCAAGTCAGGGCGAAGGTTTGGGCAACCAGTTTCTGGCACATATCCGTGAGACCGATGCCATCGTCAACGTGGTGCGATGTTTCGATGACGAGAACGTGATTCACGTGGCAGGCCGAGTGGACCCCATCTCGGACATTGAAGTCATTCAGACCGAGTTGTGCCTGGCCGATCTGTCTACGGTCGACAAAGCTCTGAACCGCCACACCAAGGCAGCGAGGTCCGGAAACGATAAAGAAGCAGCCAAGCTCGTCGCGCTGCTGGGCCGTATACAAGCCGCGCTGAACGAAGGCAAGCCTGCGCGCAGCGTTGAGGTATCGCAGGATGAGCAGCCGCTTCTCAAGCAGTTCGGTCTCATCACCGCCAAACCGGCAATGTTTGTCGGCAACGTGAGCGATACGGGGTTCGAGAACAACCCGTATCTGGACAGGTTGAACGAATACGCTGCTACGCAGAATGCGCCTGTTGTGGCGATTTGCGCGAAGATGGAAGCAGAAATGGCAGAAATGAGCGACGAAGACCGCGACATGTTTCTGGCCGAAATGGGACAAACCGAACCGGGTTTGGCTCGCCTGGTGCGCGGCGCGTTCAAGCTTTTGGGGCTGCAGACGTACTTCACTGCGGGTGTGAAGGAGGTGCGCGCATGGACGATACGCATCGGCGCCACAGCCCCGCAGGCGGCCGGTGTCATTCACGGGGATTTTGAGCGCGGCTTTATCCGCGCTCAAACCATCGGCTTTGATGATTACCTGGCTTATTCGGGAGAGCAGGGCGCCAAGGATGCCGGGAAAATGCGGGCGGAAGGCAAGGAATACGTCGTGCGCGATGGGGATGTACTGAACTTTCTATTCAACGTGTAAACGTGAGAGCCTCATCAAGGTGGTTAAAAGTAACAAATAGTGACTTTCTGAATTTCCCTGTTATCTTCTGATTGCTCGAGCTAGCTTTGGACTGCTTTTCGCTACAGGCGGGGCGCAGATAAGGGTCCAGAGTTCCGGTGGCTGAAGCTTGACACCTGGGTGGGGAAGTCACATCTCTGCGCCGTGCCGCGCACATTA
>JBBSRE010000126.1:0-7804 GCA_038243365.1 Burkholderiales bacterium
AAGCGTTCCAGCCCAGGCGAATGCGGGCGCAGTTCGGCCTCTGTGCTGTCCAACAGATCGAGCTGATCCGGCCCTGCCACGTAGACCACGCCGCGCGGCGCAAGGAGGGGCGTGGCGCAAAAACCGATCGGAGGCGCGCTCAGGAATGCGCGGCTTGCGCGTGTCATCGCACGGATCGCCGGCGTGCCGTAAGTTTCCAGAAACAAGGCCGCTGAACGGCCAGTGGTGTGGTAGCCGGGCTGACTTTCGCGCTCCAGCAAAAGGACGCTGCCGTGGGCGGACAGCTCCCAACCCAGACTGGCGCCGGCGATGCCGGCACCGACGATAGCGAAATCAAAAGTTTCCACGGAGTGCTCCCAGTGAGAGGCAACTGAACAGCGCTGGCTTGCGAAGAGTGACCTGTTGCGGATAGCTGCATTCAGGCCGACTATCTTCGCTGAAGACGCCCGTATTGGTCATTTCGAAATGTGACACCCAATCTCCTTCGCTACACCGGGGAAACCCGCACTCAAATCGGGCTTGAGCGGCTGTGAGAGCCGGATTGAAGCGCCAAGCGACCCATTTCAAGGGTTGATTGTTATCAAAACCGGAACAGTCAATTGTCGACCAGAGCGTTTATCTCGCGACCCATGAGGCGTACAGTTCAACCCATCGATGAGCCAAACACACCAGGCGACTCACCGAAACCGCTTCCCCGCCAAGCTGATGGCAGCAGCAGGGAAACGGGCCACAAGAGTCTGTTTTTTATTCATCCAAGGAATTCATCATGAACACCGCACGCATCCTCTCTACCGCTACTCTTGCCGCTGTAGCTGCTTTCGCTTCCATCGGCGCTCAGGCGGCACCTGCATTTCCTGCATCGGGCGAATTCTCGGCCGTCACCAGCGAGGCCACCTTTCAGTCCACTCGCAGTCGCGCTGACGTGGTCGCCGAAGCCCAGCAATCTATGCCTACCGTCGGTGACGCCTACGTGGTTACGAATGCTCCCCGAGCCACCGTGCTGACCCGCGCCGAAGTGCGCAGCGATGCGATCATGGCCGCCCGTGCCAACCAAATTGCCACCGGTAACTTCAGCAGCTGATCGGCCAATCGGGTTCTGGCCCGAACTGAGCGCTTCGACTGCTTCCACACCTGCCCGGCGCAAGCCTGGCGGGTTTTTTCATGCCTGAAAACCGGTCACGGCACAGGCTTGATCGGACGCGCTGGGCGACTGCGTTGCGCCCATCGACCGCCCAGCACCACACACAGCAGCGCAGATACCACGAAACCCGTTCCGACCCACTGCCATGCGGTGACGACTTCGCCCAGCACCAGCATGCCCGCAGCCAGCCCCACCACCGGTACGCCCAAGCTGAAGGGCGCCACCCGGTTGGCGGGATAGCGAGTCAAAAGCCGGGTCCACATGCCGTAAGCCAGGATGGTCGCTACCCAGCCCAGGTAGGCGACCGAGCCCCAGGCCGTGAGCGGCAGCGCGGCCCAGGTGTCTGCCTGCAACCAGCGGGCGCTGGTCGGGTCGGTGAGCGCAGTAAGCGCGATGAATGCCAGAATCGGCGCCGGGCACGACCACACCACAAAGCCCAGCGGATCAAAGCCAGGCGCCGCGCGCTGTGCAAGGCGCGAGACGATGTTCGACACCGCCCACGACACGGCAGCGCAGAGCGTGAGCAGGATGGCAAAGGGCGTGACGCCGCCCGCCGCTCCCGGCTGGCCCGCCCCAGCGCCAACAAAGTTCATGCCAAAGCACACCAGGCCCACAGCTGCCAGCGCCATGCCGATGAGCAGCGGGCGCGTCGGCCGTTCGCGCAGCGCCAGAAAGCCGAACAAGGCAGTGAAGAACACCTGCGTTTGCATGAGCACGCTCGCCAGTGCGGCCGTCATGCCCAATTGGAGTGCAAAGAACCCAAAACTGAATTGCGCCACGCCCTGGAAAAGCCCAAAGCCCACTACCCAGCGCCAGCCGATGCGGGGCGGGCGCACCAGCAGCAGCATCGGCAGTGCGGCAAACACGTAGCGCACGGCGCCCAGTTCAAACGGGGTAAAGCTCTCCAAGCCCCATTTCATGGCGATAAAGTTGAGCCCCCAGATGATGACCACCGCCAGCGCCGCAAGCAAGTCGCGTGGCGCCATGGTGTCGGGAGTGGCGTCTGCAGCACTGCCACTCGTCACAGTGGGGCCGCCGGTCAGCGGCGGCAGGGAGCTCACTGCACGCCCTGGGCGGCAGCGATCTGCGTCTGGACGCGCTCGGCAAGCGCCATGTCGCCTGGCGTTTCCGCATTCCACCGATCGACGGGGCGTGGGCTGCCCGAGGCATCCAACGCAACATACACAGCAGCGCAATGCAGCACCTCGTGCAGGCTGCTTGCCCCCACGGCGCCGGCGTGCACTTCAATGGCCAAACTCATGCTGGTATCGCCTGTGAACGCCAGATGCGCACGCACTTCGACCAGTTCGCCCGAGTGCACCGGCCGCAAAAAATGCGCGCTGCCAATGAAGGCAGTGACGCAGTCCCCATGCGCCCAAGCCGAGGCGCAGGCAAAACCAGCCTCGTCTACCCAACCCAGCACCGCGCCGCCTGAGACGCGCCCGCCCGCGCGCAATCCTGCGAACGGTGCAATAAATCGCAAAGTGATGGAATGCATGGCAGGCCTAAGGTAATGACAGGACGCCATTATTCTTGAGTGCGGCGACGGGGCGCTCAAGCGCAGGGTAAATCGCTACTCTATTGATAGCTGGTCGCGCAATAACCACGAGCGGAAATGCCATTTTCACCATTATTTTGGTGAGAAGGGCCGTGGGCCTGGGGCCGATCAGGTGACACAGCAGCCCAGTGTCACTTGGGCATGGCGCAGTGCCCGCCGCTCGTGATCGTGCCTGAGCCTGCCGCAATGAACGGCGGCTCCAACCGCAGATTGACGGGTGCGGACATGGCGAAATCCCAGGCGACGAAGCCAACCAGGGCGAACCAGAAAACCCAGCGGCGTGCAGCGATGGTGGTCATGGGCGCTCTCTCAGAACTTGAAATGGCGGCGCACACGAACGCCGACCAAGGTGCCCAGGAACGCCATTGGCACCCAGATCCATCCGTGCACGCTGCCTGTGGAGATGCCGCTGACCATGGCGCCCACGTTGCAACCAAAAGCCAAGCGTGAGCTGTAGCCGAGCAGGAAGCCCGCAACCATGCCGACCAGCCACTGCGTGCCCGTGAGGCGCTTGGCGTCTTGCGAGCGGCGAGGTGCTACCCACAGCGCGCCAGCCAGAATGCCGATATTGGTGATGCTGGTGACGTCCAGCAAGAGCGTCTGTGTCAGCCGTTGTGCGTGGCCGGGGTCGCTCCAGAACGCGTTCTGGCTCGGGTCGAACAGACCGGTGGCAGTCGCCAACTTGGCGCCCCACAGGCCAAAACCATAGACCACACCCCAAGGCTGTCCGGCAACAAAAAGGTTGAGGGCCGCAAACAGTGCCAGCACCAGAGCGCCCCAGATCCAGCGGCGCGGCACAGCGCTCCGCTGCAAGCCAGTTCCTGTCCAGGCGCGCACCGCCAATGCCACCACTGCCAGCAAGGCCAGCGTCGCGGCCAGCGCTCCGCCAGCGCCCCATTGGTCGACCAAGCCGACGGCCGGCAACTCGCCCAGTGCCAGCCAATCGTTCAACTGCGCTGAGCCCAGAAAGCTGCCCAGCGCGAACAACGGCAGGATGCCCATGTTGAGTGGCACACCTAGGCCCGCCTTGTACAGCGTGCCCGAGCCGCAGCCATCGGCAATTTGCATGCAGAGGCCAAACACAAATGCGCCCACCACCAGGCTGACCGACAGCGGCCCAAGCGCGGCGTGTGTTTCAGGAAAATACGCGAGCATCGGCAGTGAAATGGCGGCGAGCACGGCGAGCAGCAGGATCTGCCCATAGACGCCCGCCGGGTCTTTGCGCTCGATGAGGTGGCGCCAGCCGGTGGTAAAGCCAAAGCGCGCCGCCGCCAAGCCCCAGCCCAGGCCCACGCCCACCAACAACAGCAAACCCTGGCGCGCCGATACCGACCACACCAGCCAACCAAACAGCGCGAGCACGGCCAACGCCAAAGGCAGGCGCTGCGGCCAGAGAGATTCCGTGGTGGCCGCCTGTGAAGAAGCGGCCATGCTGGGAGCTGCCGTATGCAGCTGGCCTGCGGGAGAAGTCAGCGTGTTCATGGAGCAGCGGTTCCGAGGTTGCGGTGGGACCAGGCAAGGACCTGGAAGCGCAGCTGCGCCAGGCGGCCAGGTTCGTGGTCCATGGGCAGTGGTTCAGGCGCCTGCGTCCAGTCGACCATCGAACCGGCGTAGAGCTTGACCTTCGGCTGGCCCAGCACTTCGGAGAGCACGAACCAGTCGGTCGCGGCCCAATGGCCGGTGTTGCAGAAGGCCACAGTCTCTTTGCTTGCGGCCTGGCCTTCAATCGAGGCAGCTTCGCTCTGCAGATCAGGCTTGCCCATCAGCGCGCTGCTGCCCGGCTCAAAGAACACGTCGCTGTCGAGGCTGCGTGCGCCCGGCAGGGTGCCGCGCGCGCGCGCAGCGTCGTGCACTTTGCGGCCCTCAAAGAAAGCTACCGGCCGTGCGTCTAGCAGGGTGACTTGGTCGCTGCCGACCTTGCTGGCCAATGTGTCGCGCGTGGCAAGCCACTCGGTATTGAATGTGGGTTGCCAAAGGCTCTGCGCCACAGCCGCGGCCTGGTTGCTCACTGGAAACCCGGCGGCTTTCCAGGCACTCAGGCCGCCATTCAGGATGGACAGCTCGGTGGCGCCGAGGCTCTTGAGCGTCCAGTAGACACGGGCAGCTGAGCCGAACTCGGTGGAATCTGTGCCGGTGTAGACGATGACCGCGTGTGTTTGCGGTGTCAGCCCTAGCTGCTGCACCAAGGCGGTGAGCTGGGGCAGGGCTGGCGTAGCGCCCGGGTTGTCGTCAGGGCCGCGCCACGAACCGTATGGCGCTGACACCGCGCCTGGCAGGTGCTGCAACGCGAAAGCTGGGGCTTCGCGCACATCGACAATGCGCACAGTGCCTGCAGCCAGCAGCGGCTGCAATTGCGCGGGGGTGAGCAGAGCAGGCGCGGCCACGGCGTGGCCGGCCAGCAAGAGCAGGCCGAGCGAGCACGAAAGCAGGGAAAACAAGCGCCGCATGGCAGCCCTTCGAGTCATGGGGAGTAAGCATTGTCGGCAAATGCTGCGCAGCAGCAAACGACAGATTCGTCAGATGCTTATGCCAACACCGGCCAGAACGCTAGGCCGTGGTCGAGGCTCCAGGCAGGTGGAGGTAGGGCAGCAGGTAGTGGCCCGTATGACTGGCGTGATTGGCCGCCAGGCTTTCCGGCGTTCCCGTGCCCACCACGCTGCCGCCACCCGATCCGCCCTCGGGGCCCATGTCGATGATCCAGTCGGCCGTTTTTATGACGTCCAGGTTGTGCTCGATGACCACGATGGTGTTGCCCGCGTCGCGCAGCTGGTGCAGCACCTTGAGCAGCAAATCGATGTCGGCAAAGTGCAGGCCAGTGGTGGGCTCATCGAGGATGTAGAGCGTGCGGCCGGTGTCGCGTTTCGACAGCTCTTGTGCCAGCTTCACGCGCTGGGCCTCGCCACCAGAGAGCGTGGTGGCGCTCTGCCCAAGGCGCAGGTATGACAGGCCGACGTCGAGCAAGGTTTGCAGCTTGCGCGCGATGGTCGGCACGTCCTTGAAAAATGCATGGGCGTCTTCGACAGTGAGCTCGAGGATGTCGGCGATGTTGCGGCCCTTCCACTGCACCTCCAGCGTCTCTCGGTTGTAGCGCTTGCCGTGGCAGATGTCGCAGGGCACATAGACGTCGGGCAGGAAGTGCATTTCCACCTTTACCACGCCGTCACCTTGGCAGGCTTCGCAGCGCCCACCCGCCACGTTAAAACTGAAGCGGCCCGGGCCGTAGCCGCGCTCTTTGGCCAGGTTGGTCTCCGCCATCAGCTCGCGGATCGGTGTGAAAAGCCCCGTGTAAGTGGCGGGGTTGCTGCGCGGCGTGCGGCCGATGGGACTTTGGTCGACATTGATGACCTTGTCGAAATATTCGATGCCCTCAATGGCTTCGTGCGCCGCTGGCTCGTCGTGCGCGCGGTAGAGCTGGTGGGCCACCGCTTTGTAGAGCGTGTCGTTGACCAGCGTGCTCTTGCCCGAGCCCGAGACGCCCGTCACGCAGGTGAACAGGCCGACCGGGAAATCGACGCTCACATCCTGAAGGTTGTTTCCGCTGGCCCCCACCACGCGCAGCGCCTGCACACTTCCCTGGCGCGCCACGTGCTCCGCCATGCGGGCAGCTCGGCGCTCGCCGGCTTCGGTGACGGGAAAGCGCGACTTGCCTTTTTGCGGCGCGGGGGCGGGGGCAGCGACTACCGGCAGCCACGGCGTGCGCTTTGCGGGAACGGCAATCGAGAGCGTGCCCGCCAAGTATTGGCCGGTGAGCGAATGCGGGTTGGCGCGCACTTCGTCGTACGTGCCCTGCGCCATCACGCGGCCGCCGTGCACGCCGGCGCCCGGGCCCATGTCGATGACCTGGTCGGCGGCGCGCATCATGTCCTCATCGTGCTCGACCACGATGACGCTGTTGCCGATATCGCGCAGGTGTTTGAGCGTGACGATCAGCCGGTCGTTGTCGCGTTGGTGCAGGCCGATGCTGGGCTCATCCAGCACATACATCACGCCCGTGAGGCCCGAGCCGATCTGGCTGGCCAGGCGGATGCGCTGCGCCTCGCCGCCTGAGAGTGTCTCGGCGCTGCGGTCCAGGCTGAGGTAGTTCAAGCCTACGTCGTTCAAGAACTGCAGACGGGTGGCGATTTCTCGTACCACCTTGTCAGCGATGTCGGCCTTGGCGCCGCTCAGCTGCAGCGTGGCAAACCACGCATGCGCGCTGGAAAGCGTGGCGTGGCTCACTTCCCAGATGGCGCGGGCCTGCTCGCCCTCGCCGATCTTCACAAAGCGTGCCTCGCGGCGCAGGCGCGTGCCGTGGCAAGCGGGGCAAGGCTGGGATTGCCGGTAGCGGGCCAGGTCGTCCCGGACCACGCTGGAATCGGTCTCGCGGTAGCGCCGCTCCATGTTGGGCAAGATGCCCTCGAAGGGGTGCGTGCGAACCACCAACTTGCCTTTGCTGGCGCCGCTCTCCATCACGTAGTTGAACGCGATCTGCTCCTCGCCAGAGCCGCGCAGCACGACCTGCTGGACCGTGGCGGGCAGTTCCTCGAACGGCGTTTCCACGTCGAAGCCGTAGTGCTTGGCCAGGCTTTGCAGCATGGCAAAGTAATACGCGTTGCGCTTGTCCCAGCCTTTGATGGCACCGCTGGCCAGGCTGAGCGTGGGGAAAGCCGCCACGCGCGCCGGGTCGAACACCTCGCTGTGGCCCAGGCCGTCGCAAGTGGGGCAGGCGCCCATGGGCGAATTGAACGAAAACAATCGCGGTTCGAGCTCCGGCAGTGAGTAGTTGCACACCGGGCATGAGAATTTGGAGCTGAAGGCGTGCTCGGCGCCGCCGTCCATCTCCAGCGCCAGCACGCGGCCGTGGCTCTCGCCGGCGCTGGCACCCACGCGCAGCGCGGCTTCGATGCTCTCGGCCAGGCGCTGCTGCGCATCGCTGCGCACCTTCAGGCGGTCGATCACCACGTCGATGTTGTGCTTCTCGGTTTTTTTCAGCGCCGGCAGGTTCTCGGCTTCCAGTACCTGGCCGTCGATGCGAAAACGAACGTATCCCAGCGCCTGCATCTGCGCAAAGAGATCGGTGAACTCGCCCTTCTTCTCACGCGCCACCGGGGCCAGCACCATGATGC
>JBBSRE010000127.1:0-7756 GCA_038243365.1 Burkholderiales bacterium
GTGACGCTGGCGGAAACGGCCATGGCCTTTGCCATTGGCGCCGGCACCGGGCTGGCTGGCGGTCTCTGGCTGGCACTGGCGCCCACTGCTTCGGCCCTGCTGGAGCCCTACATCAAGGCCTTCAACTCGATGCCGCGCATCGTGCTGGCGCCCATCTTCTCGGTGTGGTTCGGCCTGGGGATGGGATCCAAGGTGGCGCTGGGGGTCACCCTGGTGTTCTTCATCGTGTTCTTCAACGTCTACCAAGGCGTGAAGGAAGTCAGCCCGGTGATTTTGGCCAACGCGCGCATGCTGGGTGCCAGCCAGCGCCAGCTGCTGCGCCACGTCTATTTGCCCAGCGCCACCAGCTGGGTGTTCAGTTCGCTGCACACCTCCGTGGGCTTGGCCTTCGTGGGAGCCGTGGTGGGTGAATACCTGGGTTCCAGCCAGGGCGTGGGTTACCTGATCCTGCAGGCCGAAGGCACGTTCGACATCAACACGGTCATGGCGGGCATTCTGGTGCTCACGGCATTTGCGCTGGTGCTGGACGGCTTTGTGGGGCGCATTGAGAAGCGCCTGATGAAATGGCAACCCAAGGCAGGCGAAGTGGAGAAGCTCTGAGCTGACGCGCACGAGGCGCCGACGCCGGCAGGAGGGGCACCGCCGTCACTGTCTTACGACGACGGCTGCGCCACGAAACTCCCTGAATTGCCACCGTGCTTTTCCAGCACGCTCACGCCTTCGATGCGCATGCCACGGTCCACCGCCTTGCACATGTCGTAAATCGTGAGCAGGGCCACCTGCACGGCGGTCAGTGCCTCCATTTCAACGCCTGTGGGCCCCACGGTTTCGACTGTTGCCGTGCATGTGATGCCAACCGCACCGTCGCGCTGCTCGCTGGCTGCTCCAAACGCGATCGCCACGCGGGTCAGCGCCAGCGGGTGACACAACGGGATCAGATCACTGGTCTTTTTTGCTCCTTGAATACCGGCAATGCGCGCTATTCCCAGTACGTCGCCTTTTTTGGAAGTGCCCGCTTCAATCAACGCCAGCGTGGCGGGCAGCATTTCGATGCGCCCTGCCGCAACGGCGATGCGGTGAGTTGCCGGCTTGGCAGTGACGTCTACCATGTGGGCTTGGCCCTGGGCGTCGAAGTGGGTGAGTTGCGTCATACAGGCAGTGCGAGTGTGTAGAAAGAGCAATCGAGAAGGCAAATGCGTGTAAATTTGCTGACCAAAGTAGATCGGCGAAGCCGCACGGGATCGAGAACTTCGCTTTTGCAGGGCATCATACGGACATGCAAAACTGGAAAAGCCGCGGGCTCGCCGGCGGAGTGCACCTCGGAATCAGCCTGCTGGTGGCGCTGGCATCGGCAGCATTCGTTTTCGGCCTCTGGTACCCGTATCCCTACCGTGAAATGTCTGGCGGGCGCAACTTATTCATGCTGGTGGTGGCCGTGGATGTGGTGATCGGCCCCTTGATCACGCTCATCGTCTTCAACCCGGCGAAACCGCGTCGCGAATTGCGCATGGACCTGGGCATCGTCGGCGCGCTCCAGATCGCGGCACTGTGCTACGGCTTGTGGACCGTGTATGCCGCGCGTCCGGTGCACCTAGTGTTTGAGTACCACCGGCTTACGGTGGTGCACGCGTCCGACATCGACCCTGCGCTGCTTGAGCAAGCGCCACCAGCACTGCGCGCGCTCCCCAATCGGGGGCCGACGTTTCTGTCATTGCGTCCGTTCCGCAGCCCGAACGAGGAATACGATTCGACCATGGCGGCCCTCTCCGGCATGGCGCAGGCTGCGCAGCCTGCGCTTTGGCAGCCGTGGGACAGCGCGCGCACAGACATCCTCCGCGAGTCCCAGCCATTAGATGACCTGCGCGCCCGCTACCCAGACCGTGCTGCCGAGATAGACGCCGCTATCGCGCGATCCGGCGTGGCCATAGCGCAGTTGCGCACTTTGCCGATTCTCGACCGCGAACAGGCGTGGACGGCTGTGATCGACACCGGCACCGCCAAGCCGGTGGCTTTCTTGTCGCTTGACTCTTTCTGATATGCGAAAGAACGGGCGTTGGCCGCAGCTCGCCGTAAGAGCGGTGGCCACAATGTGCATAGCCGCGGCTGCGTTTGCCGTGCCTGCCCAGCAAGTTTCCTCCGCGCGCCTTCCCACCCTGGGCGACGGCGGCGAAATGAGCGCTGGCGCCGAGCGCCGGTTGGGTGACCGCATCGCGCGCGAGCTCTACCGCGATACCGATTACATCGACGATCCACAGCTGCAGGAATACGTGGAATCGATCTGGCGCGCGCTGATAGCCGCGGCGCGCGCGCGAGGCGAAGTGTCTCCCGAGCTGGATGAGCACTTCGCTTTCACCTTGTTCCTGGGGCGTGACCGCACCGTTAACGCCTTTGCGCTTCCGGGCGGCTACATGGGCGTGAACCTGGGGTTGGTGGGGGTGGTGGACACACCGGCTGAACTGGCATCGGTGCTGGCGCACGAGCTCAGCCATATTTCGCAGCGGCACATTGCCAGGCTCATTGGCCGAGAGAAGCGGACCACGCCGCTGCTCATCGGCGCCATGGTGCTGGGCATTCTGGCGGCAAGCAAGAGCCCCGAGGCGGCGCAGGCCATGGCCATTGGCGGTCAGGCATTGGCGGCGCAGGGACAGCTCAATTTCTCACGCGAGATGGAGCGCGAGGCCGACCGCGTGGGGCTGGGGCTCATGGCGCCGGGAGGCTTCGCTCCGCAAGGATTCGTCGCAATGTTCGACAAGCTGCAGCAGGCCAACCGCATCAACGACAACGGTTCCTGGCCGTACCTGCGTGGTCACCCGCTGACCACGCAGCGCATTGCCGACATGCAGTCGCGCCAGCGCGACCAGCCCGCCGTGAGCGCGCACGAGCCTGCAGGCTTCACGCTTGCTGCGCACTCGCTGCGGGCGGCGCGCGCCCGGGTGCTTTCGCAGCCCGGCGTCGACGTGCTGCGGCCATGGACGCAGGTGCCCGAGGGCATGGGGTTCGACGCCCGCCCTGCAGCTGAGCGGGCGCCGGCGCTGTATGCCGCTGCGCTGGCCGCCAGCGACCTGCGTGATACACCGCTGGCGCGCCGCTGGCTCGCCCGCCTGCAGCCGTTGGTGACGGGGGACGCAGCGGCTGAAAGGCAGACGCGCTTGCTGGCAGCCGACATCGCGCTGCGCGCGCATGAACCGGCAGCGGCACTGGCCGCGCTGCCGCGCCCGGCTACGCCTGAGCTGAGGCCGGAGCTCTTGCTGCGTGCGCAAGCCCTGGTGGCGTTGGGGCGGCCTAGGGAAGTGTCGGGCGACCTGCTCAACTGGGTGGTGCTGCATCCAAAAGACGGCACCGCTTGGCAAGCGTTGGCTTCGGCTTGGCAGGCCCAGGGGCAGTTGCTACGCGCAGTGCGCGCCGAGGGCGAGGCGCGGGCTGCGCAGTACGACTACGCTGGGGCGGTGGACCGTTTCAAGGCCGGGCAATCGTTGGCTGCCAAGAGCGCTGCCACGGCAGACTACGTCGAAGTGTCGATCATCGACACCCGACTGCGCGAGGTGCAGTCACTTCTTCGTGAACAGACCGCCGAGCGCTGATTCAATCACCAGCCCCAGCAGGGAATACAACAGCGATCCCAGCAATGCCGCACCAAACCCGGCGACGTGGAAGCCTTGCAGCACGCTTGCGGCGGCCCAGAACATCAGCGCGTTGATGACGAAGAGAAACAGGCCTACCGTGACCAAGGTGATCGGTAGCGTCAGCAACACCAGCACCGGTCGCAACAAGGTGTTGAACAGGCCAATGACGAAGGCGGCGATCAAGGCGGAGGCAAAACTCTGCACCTGCACGCCGCTGTACAGGTAGGCCACCAGCAGCAAAGCCGTGGCGCTCAGCAACCATTTGAATACTAATTTCAGCATGCGATCAGCATAGCGCAGCGGCGCTGTCGACTCGCCGGTTTGATCTACGGCGACCCTGGCGGGACCGACCCACGGGCAGGCGGCCGACGGGACATCAACCAATTGCCAACGGCCAGCACCAACAGCGCGCCCGAGAAGCCTGCGCCGTACTTCAGCACAGCGCTTTGCTGGTCGAGCTTGGGCATCCAGGGCAGGGTGTCGGCGTTGGCCAGCGCCGGGTCCGACACCAGCATGGTGCCGGCGATCCAGCCAAGCAGCATGCCGCCCAGGGTGATGATGATGGGGAACCGGTCCATCAGCTTGATCACCAGCTGGCTGCCCCACACGATGATCGGCACGCTGATGACCAGGCCGAAGATCACCAGCGGCAGTTCGTGGTGGGCAGCTGCGCCTTGCGCTGCGCCGGCAATCGCAATCACGTTGTCGATGCTCATGACCAGGTCGGCAATGATGATGGTCTTGATGGCGGCGAGCAGCTTGTCGCTGGCGTTGATGTTGCCGTGGTCATCATCAGCATCGGGCGCCAGCAGTTTCACGCCAATCCAGACCAGCAACAGTGCTCCAGCCAGCTTGAGGAACGGAATCGCCAGCAAGGTCAGGGCGAAATAGATCAGCACCACACGCAGGATGATGGCCCCGGCCGTGCCCCACAAAATGCCGCGTGTGCGCTGGTGCGGAGGCAGCTTGCGGCAGGCCAGTGCGATCACCACGGCGTTGTCACCGCCGAGCAGGATGTCGATCATCACGATCTGGCCAACGGCCACCCAGAACTCAGGGGTCAGAAACTGTTCCATTCACATCTTTCGAAATCAGAGGGCTGCGCTACACCTGGCCAGTCAGCGATTGGGAAACCGGGTGCCGCAGTACCGATCGACGAGCGCCTGCACCATCTCGGCTAGAAAATCCTTGCGCCGCGAGGATGGCAAATCCACACGAAGCGGCCTGGCTGGCAAGCCGCAGATAGCTCGCGGGCTGAGCGCCGGCCTCAGCGCTGCAGGCATTACAACATCTGGAGTCTGCAGATCTCGGCGCCTAAGTGCCGAATTTCAAGCAAAATCAGGCTCCAGCGCTTGTTCATATTGCGCAAGTAGCTATTATAAAAGGAGCAAAAATGCAGCGTCTTATCCGTGCTCCGAACGCCGCCATGGCCATGCTGTGGACGGATCTGCTGTGTGAGGCCGGCATGCCCGCCACGGTGCAGCGCCAGTACCTCAGCTCGGCTGCGGGTGAGCTGCCGCCCCACGAATGCCTGCCCGAAATCTGGCTGACCCACGCTGAGCACCAACCGCGTGCGCTGGCGCTGCTGGACGAACTGCAGAACGTGCCGCAGCGCCGTTGGCATTGCCCGGCATGCCAAGAAATGGTCGAAGGCGGCTTCGAGCAGTGCTGGAACTGCGGCACCTTGATGCCGGAATAGCGACAACCCCCTGTGGCGCTGCGCGCCTCTCCCCCTTCTCTCGAATCGCTGTGCGATTCGGGAAGGGGGACGCCGCCAGCGCAGCGGGGCGGCCCTTGCGCGGCGGCCCTGGTGTGGCCCGGGCTGTTGAATTCACGCTGCGCACGGCTGACGCCCATCAAATTCGGTGGCCTACTTCCAGCGAACCGGCTCCATGGGAACGCTGCCGCGCTGGCTGCTCATGGTGATGGCGCCCTCCTGCACGGTCGCCTGCAATTGCATGCTGCGCTCAGCGAGGGTGGCGAGTTCCTGCGCCTGACTGGCGGGAAAGCGCCACACCTCGAGCCTGGCGAGGCGGCTGAGCTTGGTCTCGATGCCGCGCCACCAGATGTCCGCCGCATGGCCGAAGGCATACACCTTGACCGTGTCGGCCTTGCTGCAGGCGCGCGTCAGCGGCTTGTCTTCTGGCTGGCCCACTTCGATCCATATGCGCTTGCGACCGGTGAAGTCGGTGAGCGATGCGTCCGGGTCGTCCGGGTCAGAGAGACCTGCGCCAAACGCCAGCGTGGCGTCGCCGTTGCACAGATCCTGCAGCTGATGCGCGTTCAGTGCCAGCGCCGCCAGCCGCACCATCATGCGTTCATCTGTTTCGCTGGGATGGCGCGCCAGCGTCAGCGCGTGGTCGGCGTAGTAGCTGTGGTCGATGTCGGCAATCTGGAGGTTCGCCTTGAAGATGGTGGATTTGGTGGCCATGGGTGCAGGGAAAAGGGTGAGCGTCGCAATAGCGAGAACATAAAAGGAATAGAAGCGCAAAGGATCAGGAGACGCTGCGGGTAGCCGGTGACACCTCCGCGGCCATGGCAGGCACCGCGCTTCGCGCGCGCGGCTTCAGGGTAAGCGCGGGCTTTTCAATGATGTGCCATGACAGCACGGCCAACACCAGCGTAGCGGTCACGCTCAGCAGAAAGGCCGGCAAAAACCCCCACTCTGCTCCGCCCAGGGCCACCACCGCCTGCTGCACCGGGAAGCCGTAGATGTACAGCCCATATGAAAAATCGCCGAACCGCCCGGCCTTGGCGAGACCGGAAGTGGTGCAGCTACCCAGAATCACGGCGGAGCCGCCCAGCGCCAAAAGCGACGCCTGTCCGTACAGTGGCTTGGGCCCAAGCCAGTAGAGCGCGGTCGTGGCCGCCAGCAGCACGGCCATTGCCGCGGTGCGCCGGCTCAACAACAAAGTGTTCACGCTGGCCAGCGCCACGCCCAGGGCAAACATCAACCCATACTGAAGACCTGCAGACCAGGCGGGCAAGGTAATGCCTGGTCGTTCCGCATAACGCCACTGGAGCGCCGTGGCCAGCACTACCAGCGCAAGCGGCGCGGCCACGCGCCAACGCAGCAGGCCGAAGACTCCACAAAGGCCCAGTGCCACATAGCAGCCGATTTCGAGCCGGATCGTCCAGAGCGTTCCGTTGACGGTCAGCGGGTAAGGAAGGGTCTGGAACACTCCCGGCAACCAGTAACGCGTGTCTAGCCAGAGGTTGGCGAAGTACTGCCAGGTGCCATAAGACTTTGCATATTCACTCAGGGAAAGCGTGGTGAACAGCGGCCCGATCACGGCAGCGCAGAACAATACCGCGGCCAGCAGCCCTGGCCAGATGCGCAGCGCTCTTCGGAGCGCAAAGCGCCCTACATGCGGATCGGACATCCAGGAGAGTGTGACCAGATAGCCACTGAGCGTGAAAAACATCACCACGCCCAGGGCGCCGGGTTCGTTCCCCAAGATCAGAGGAACCCGCTTGCCCATCAAGGCAAACTGGTGACCCCACAGCACCAGAAAGGCGGCAAACAGCCGCACTGCGTCGAAATTGTTGTGCCGGCTTGCCAGCGGCGTGGCATGCGCAGCGAATGACATCGCTGTCGTCTACACCCGCCGGGCCAGGGCAATCGCCATGCCGACATAGCTGCCAGGCGTCATGGCGAGCAGGCGGTCCTTCTCGGCTTGCGGGATGTCGAGCGCGGTGATGAGGCCGTGCAGCGCCTCACGCGTCACGCTCTGGCCGCGGGTGACTTCCTTGAGCTTCTCATAAGCACCAGTCACGCCGTAACGGCGCATGACTGTCTGGATGGGCTCGGCCAGCACTTCCCAGGCGCCGTCGAGGTCAGCGGCCAGCACCTGCTCATTCAGCTCCAGTTTGTTCAGGCCGGTGAGCAGCGACGTGTAGGCTAGCGTGGCGTAGCCCATGGCGACGCCGATGTTGCGCAGCACGGTGCTGTCGGTCAGGTCGCGCTGCCAGCGGCTGATGGGGAGTTTTTCAGACAGGTGGCGCAAGAGCGCATTGGCCAGGCCCAGGTTGCCCTCGGCGTTCTCGAAGTCAATCGGGTTCACCTTGTGGGGCATGGTCGATGAGCCGATTTCTCCTGCCTTCAGGTGCTGCTTGAAGTAGCCCAGGCTCAC
>JBBSRE010000128.1:0-7714 GCA_038243365.1 Burkholderiales bacterium
CCAACAACTGGTTTGCTGAAGGCCTGATCAAGCCGAACAAACCCATCAAAAGCATCAGCCACCCAGGCCAACCGGGCGTAGGCCACCAATGGAGCTACCTGCCCGATGCGGCCCGCACCATGGTCACGCTGATGGAGATGCGCGAGCAGCTACCCGCCTTTGAGACCTTTCACATGGCCGGCCACTGGGACTACGACGGTGCGCAAATGATCCAGGCCATTCAGCGCGCAGTGGTGCGGCATGGCGGGCGCATGCCCAAAGTCACCGCGTTCCCGTGGTGGGTGATGCCAGTGGCGTCGCTGTTCAACGAAACCGTGAAGGAAATGCGGGAGATGCGCTACCTGTGGCAGCTGCCCGTGCGCATGGACAATGCCAAGCTGAGTGCGCTGCTCGGCGAGGAGCCCCTGACGCCGTTGGACACTGCCATTGAAGCGACGCTGCAGGGCCTTGGTTGTATCGGCCAGCCTGTGTCCGACAAAGGCCATGCTTTCGCAGACGCTTCATCTTTACGCGGGGAGAGGGAAGCGCGCTGACAAGAAGCACTGGCCAAGACCGCCTTTCCCTGGGCCGGCACAATCGACGAATGAAAGCACCCGCCAGACTCCAGTCCCTTATCGACGAAGGCCTCATCGACACCGTGGTTCGCCAGCTTATGAGTGGCAAGGAAGCCATGGTGTTTGTAGTGCGCTGCGGCGACGAGACGCGCTGCGCCAAGATCTACAAAGAGGCCACGCACCGCAGTTTTCGCCAAGCAGTGGACTACACCGAAAACCGCAAAGTCAAGAACTCACGCTCGGCCCGCGCCATGGCCAAGGGCAGCAAGTTTGGCCGGCAAGAGCAGGAGGCCGCCTGGCAAAGCGCCGAGGTGGATGCGCTGTACCGCCTGGCCGCCGCCGGTGTGCGCGTGCCGCAGCCGTTTAATTTTCACGACGGCGTGCTGCTGATGGAGCTGGTCACCGATGCCAACGGCGACGCCGCCCCGCGCTTGAACGATGTGTCTTTCACGCCCGAGCAGGCGATGCAGCATCACGCCACGCTGATTGCCGAAGTGGTACGCATGCTGTGCGCGGGCGTGGTGCATGGGGACTTGTCGGAGTTCAACATCCTGCTGGCGCACGGTGAGGCGGAAGCCGGGGCGGGCGGCGCGGCAAAAAGCAGCTTGGACGATGAAGGCGATGGCGTCGATTTCCCCGTCATCATCGACTTGCCGCAGGCGGTGGACGCCGCCGGCAACAACCACGCCCAGCGCATGCTGTTGCGCGACGTGGGCAACCTGCGCAACTTCTTTGGCCAGTTTGCCCCTGCGCTCCTGAAGACTGAATACGGCGCGGAAATCTGGAGCCTGTACCAGGGCGGCCTGCTCAGCAACGAGACGCCACTGACGGGCCGCTACGAGCGCAGCAAAGCCGATGTGGACATGCAAGCCGTGCTGCGCGAGATCGATGACGCGCGCGATGAAGAAGCGGCGCGCAGGCTGCGCATGGCGACGCCGGCAGGATAGTAGCTACTATTTTAATAGCTGCTTGCGCTTTACCCATAAGCGCTAGAGGCCTATTTGACCAAAACAAATAGCGCCGCACTAATCGAATCATCAGGTCGTCGCAATGACGTCGCCGGCAGCAGCAAAGTATTTGCCGACAGCCGCCGACAGCCGCCGACTTGGCGGTGATGAGCGTCGAACTTTTCGGCCACACGCCCGGTGAGCTCACACAGTGGCCTTCCGCACGTGGTCGGTCACCTCCGCGGCTTCCTCAAACCGGTCCACCCTGCGCAACTTCGGGAATGCCCGCTTCCAGCCTGCCACCACGCCCAACGTGCACAGACCACCCAAGATCGCGGCCGGTACAGCGCCCAGCCAGGCTGCGCTGGTGCCGGCGCGAAATTCGCCCAGCTCGTTCGATGAGCCAATGAACAGCATGTTGACCGCGTTGACGCGACCGCGCATGGAGTCGGGCGTGGAGAACTGCACCAGCGCACCGCGGATGTAGACGCTGACCATGTCGGCGCCGCCCGCCACCATCAGCGCGCCGAATGACAACCAGAACCAGTGCGACAGTGCAAACACCAGATTGGCTGCGCCGAACACCGCCACGGCAATGAACATGGTGCGGCCCACATGTCGCGGAATGGGATGCATGCTCAGGAACAGGCCCACGCCCACTTCGCCCACAGCCATGGCACTGCGCAGCGCGCCAAGGCCTGCCGGGCCGACATGCAGCACCTCTTGCGCGTAGATGGGCAGCAGCGCCACCACGCCGCCCAGCAGCACGGCAAACAAATCGAGCGAGATGGTGCCCAGGATGATGGGCCGGGTGCGAATGAAGGAGATGCCTGCGCCAAAGCGTTGCACCATGGTGCCCTGCGCTTGCACGCGCGGCGCGGCATACGCCACCGTGACGCGGCGCAGCAGCAGCACGCCCAACACGAAGAAGCCGCAGCAGATGGCATAGGTCAGCTGGCCACCTCCGAGCGCGTACAGAAACCCGCCCAGCAGCGGCCCGCCTACGGCCGCGCCGCGCATCAGCATGCTGTTGGCGGCAATGGCCTGCGCCAGCTGGCTGCGCGGCACGATCTGCGGCAGCAGGCTTTGCATGGCGGGCGCCGAGAAGGCGCGCGAGCAGCCGTAGAGCACCAGCACCGCGTAGATGCCGAGCACGCCGCTGGCGCCATGGCCTGACAACCACCACAAAAGCGCACTGCATACCGCGCCCACCGACCAGCTGATCGACGAAATGCGGCGCCGATCAAACCGGTCGATCAAGTCGCCCGCAGGCAGCAGCAGGCAGAGCATGGGGATGAACTGCGCCAGGCCCACATAGGCCAGCGCCAGCGGCTCACGCGTGAGGTCATACACCTGCCAAGCCACCACCACGGCCTGCACCTGCGTGGCCAGCACGGCCACGACGCGGGCGACCAGGAAAGCGGTGAAGCCGGCGTGGCGGTAGATGCTTTCGGGCTCGGGAGGCGGAGCGCCTTCCATGCCCGCGCTCGCGGTTGCGCTCGCTTTTGTGTTTGCGGGCGGGTCGGAAGACGGATTCGGAGAGAGCGGCGAAGGAGAGGAAGGACGGGGCACGCAGGTGGTTCGGGGTTCTGCGGCCGGCGGCGCGGGACCGCGTGCTCCGGCTGAGAGACACGCTGCGACATGCGCAAAAAAACACACATGCCTTCTGCGCATCTGCCGGCGGGCGATGCTAATCCGAACGAGCAATGGGCGCTGAAGACTCCGTGTGGCGACGGGCGCGCAAAGCGCTCGACGCCCCGGCGGGTCAACTCAGGCGCCTACCTGCCCGACCGCGCTCGCCCTTCCGCGCGTCCTTCCGCGCGTCCGAGTGCCCGCGCATGGGCGCATCAGTCGCTATGCTCGCCGGTTGGATTTGATACTGCCCTTCGGGGCGCCAACCGGAGAAAGCAATGTTCAGTCATGTCATGGTCGGAGCACAAGACTTGGAAGCCTCAAAGAAGTTTTACGACGCAGTGCTCGGCACCGTCAACATTGGCCCGGGTGTAGCCAACAGAGACCGTTATTTCTACCGCAGCAAGACGGGCTCGTTTGGAATCAGCACGCCCCTCAATGGTGAACCAGCCTGCCACGGCAATGGCAGCACCATCGGCTTTAAGGTGGACTCGGTCGAGCAGGGCGCGGCCTTCCATGCGGCGGGCGTGGCCAACGGCGGCACCACCTGTGAAGACCCACCTGGTTTCCGCGAAGGCCCTGCGGGCCAGCTTTATCTGGCCTATTTGCGCGACCCGAGCGGCAACAAGATCTGCGCGGTGTACCGCCCTGCCACCTGAGCGCGGCCGGTGAAATCTGCCATCGCTGCCCAGTTCGACGAAGCGTATTACCAGCGCTTTTATTTCGACAAGAAAACCAGCGTGGTGGACCCGCAGCACGTGGAGCGGCTGGGCACGTTTGTCTGCAGCTACCTGCAGTACCTGCGCGTTCCGGTGCGGCGGGTGCTGGATGTGGGTTGCGGAATTGGCCTGTGGAAAGACGTGATCGCGCGGCACTTCCCGGCCGCTTCGTACCACGGCGTGGAGCTGAGCGAGTACTTGTGTGGCCGCTTTGGCTGGGAGCGCGGTTCGGTGGTGGATTACCGAAACACGGCGGCTTTTGATTTGGTGATCTGCCAAGGCGTGCTGCCGTATCTGGAGCCAGCCGACCTGAAACGCGCGCTGGACAACCTCGGCCATCTTTGCCGAGGCGCGCTGTACCTGGAAGCCGTGGCGCGCGAAGACTGGGACCACGGCATCCTCGACGAAGACCTGACCGACCCCGCGCTGTTCCGCCACCGCGCGGCGCTGTACCGCCGCGGCCTGGAGCCGCACTTCACAGCGCTGGGTGGCGGTCTGTGGCTCAGCCAGCAGGCTGAAGTGCCCTTGTTCGCACTGGAGCATTTGCGCGGTGGCTGATGCGAAGGTCGCCGCGGCAATCAACGCCTCGACCCACGCCGTCGGCCGCCTGCACGCGGCCCGGCTGGGGCGCGCCAGCAAACCGTTTCTGGCGCGCGGCGGCCCCAAGGGTGAGCGCTGCCCCGGTTGCCGGCTGGTGCCAAGCCACTGTGTGTGTGCGCTGCGCCCCACCGTGCCCACGCGCGCCGGCATGTGCCTGCTGATGGCCGATACCGAGCCGCTCAAGCCCAGCAACACCGGCTGGCTGGTGGCCGATGTAGTGCCGGACACTTTCGCCTTCGGCTGGGCCCGCACCGAAGTGGACCCGGCGCTGCTGAGCTTGCTCGCCGACCCACAGTGGTTGCCGGTGGTGGTGTTCCCCGGCGAGTTCGTAGACCCGAGGCGTGTCGTGCACGAGCCGCCCACGGCCGTCCGTGCGGACGACGCAGACGCAGGCACCAACACCGAAGCGGCAGCCACGCCGCGCCCGCTGTTCATCCTGCTCGACGGCACCTGGCCCGAGGCACGCAAGATGTTCAGAAAAAGCCCGTACCTGGATGCGCTGCCGGTGCTCAGCCTGCAACCCGACCAGCTCTCGCGATACCGATTGCGCCGCTCCAGACGGGACGACCATTTCTGCACCGCCGAGGTGGCTGCGCTGTGCCTGATGCTTGCAGGCGAAACGCGGGTGAGCAGGGTGCTTGAGGCTTGGTTGGACGTGTTCACCCACCACTACCTGCAGGCCAAGCACCAGTTGCCGCCAGACCGGCATGGACCGGCACACCTGGGCTTTCTGGCAGCAGTATCGGACGCGCGAGGCGCTGCGTAAGTTGGCGCAGCGGCATGCCGCTCACGTCCGCGCGGCACCCTCGCGCGAGAACGCTGCGAGCACCATGGCCAGCAGCACGCACACCAGCCCCAGCCACTGGAACGCGCCAATCGACTCACCCAGCACCAGCGTCGAGAGCAGCAAGGCCGACACCGGCATGTAAGCCGTGGCAAGGGACGCACGCATGCCCGTGGTGCGCGCGCTGCCCGCGTACCAGAGCAGGAAGCCCCCGACGGTGGGTAGCCACGCGTAATACAGCACGCCAAGCAACGCCGCTGGTGTGAAGCTCGCGGCGAGATCGGGTGTGTTCCGCGCCAACCACCAGGCAGGCAGCGCCGCAAGTGCCAGGCCACCTGCCGACATCAGCGTGGACAGCGGCAGCGCGGCAATGGGCTGCGAGAGTCGCTTGTTGGCGAGCACGAACACCGCTTCGCACAGCACCGCCGCCAGCACCAGGAGGATTCCCAGAAGCCGCGTCGGCGCGTGACCATCCGTATCGGGCGCCAAGGCGATGGCCATGGCGCCGAGTGTGGCCAGCGCGATGGAAAGCACCAGCCGCACGCCAGCACGTTCGCCCAGCAACGCCACCGAGAGCAGCGCCGCTGCGGCGGGCAAGGTGCCGGCGAGCACCCCGGCATCTGCTGCGCTTGAGAGCATCACGCCAAAGATAAGCAGCACCGAGTAGCCGACGCTGCCCGCCGCCGCTTGCAGCGTGAGCAGCAGCGCATCGCGGCGCCCCACGCGCGGAAAACGCTCACCGCGCCACAGCATCAGGGCCGCAAACACCGGCAGCGCCAGCGCGTGGCGCAGCACCGTGGCCAGGAACGGCTCCATGTCTGTGCCGATGATCTTGCTGACCACCACCGTGCTGCCCACCAGCACCATGGCCAGGCTGCATAGCCACTGGCCTTTTCCTACTTCTGACATGTTCCGCCGTCCGCTGAGTGATCTTGTTCACGCCAGTGTGCGAGCTACGCAGAGCAGTGTCTTGAACGTTATTGCGGCGGCGCGGGGCGACCCCTGCGCGGGCGCTGCAGCGCGCCTGGGGCAAAGCCAAAGTGGCGCGCAAAGACGCGCGTCATGTGGCTCTGATCGGCAAACCCGCTCTCGTGCGCAGCCTGGGCCAAGGCCGCACCTCGGCTCACAAGTGCCCGCGCCCGCTCAGCGCGTTGCTGCAAGAGCCAGGCGTGCGGCGGCAAGCCATAGGCCTGGCTGAAGCGGCGCAGCAGCTGCGTGCGGCTCAGGCCGGCAAACGCCGCCATCTCTGCGAGGCTGGGCGGCGCCAGCGGAGCATCGGCCAACCAGTCGCGGATCTGCGCGATAGCTGGGAGCGCACTGCTGTGCTCGCCCAGCGGCTGCGATGGCATTGCTGCGCTATTGGCGTAGCCCCGCAGCAGCAGCGCGCTCGCGTGGGTCAAGGCCTCGTCGCAGGCGAGGCGCTGCACGTCGCTCGGATGCTGATTCCAGTGGGCAATACCCGCTAGGAGCCCCTGCAGTGCCTGCGCCAAGGGCAGGTCCTGTAGGACTGGCTTGGTGAGCGCCAAGTCTGAAGGTCGGCCATGGCCGGACTGCGTGAGATCAACTGCCTGCGCGTGCAACAGCTCAGGCTCCAGATACAGCATGTGCCAGCGCCGCGTGGCGCCGCCCAGCGGCTTGCCGTCGTGCACCTCACCCGGGTTGCTGGTGATGATGTCGCCCGCATACGCCTGCACGGTGCCACGCGCGCTGGCCGACGTCTGCGCGCCCGCCTCCACCAGGCCGACGCCAAATACCGAGTGGCTGTGGCGACCAAACTGGCGGGCGCTCTCGGTGCGCGCGCAGAACGCTCCTTGCCAAGGCGTTGCCAGAACTTGGCTGCGGTGCTCGGCGGGGGCTTGCATGCGCGCGATTATTGCTGCGGGGCAGCCGGCCTGGCAGGCCACGCCCGGCTCAGGTAGCGCGAGCCGCGCTCGCCAAACCGCCAGGGCGTCGCCACCGCTTTGCTGATACCGATGCGCGGACCGGCCACAACGTCGATTGGCAGCCCATCGTGGAGCAGGGCGAACACGGGCGGCTGCACGGGCCGCCCGTTCCAGCTGTGGTCCACCCCCAGGGCCTGCGCCAGTCGCCCCGGGCCGGCGCAGAGCAAACGCGCATCTTGCAGTTTGCGGCGCGCGCGCATCAGCTCCAGACCATGCGTGGGTTCGAGCGCGCGCAGCAGTACGCCCGCGCCATGCCCTGATTCGCGGCACACCAGGTTCATGCACCAATGCAGTCCGTAAGAGCGGTACACATAAACCCGGCCCGCCGCGCCAAACATGGCGGCATTGCGCGCTGAGGGGCCGGTGTAGGTGTGCGAGGCCGGGTCGCTCTGGTCGTAGGCCTCGGTTTCCACAATGCGGCCGCCGACGCCATTCACCAACAGCGTTACCCCGATCAGAAGGCGCGCCACCTGGTGGGCGTCGGCGTTGAAATCGATCCGGGCGGGCTGCAAAGGGTTGGCGGCGGCGGGTCCGG
>JBBSRE010000129.1:0-7660 GCA_038243365.1 Burkholderiales bacterium
GGCAGCAAAATCCGCCTGCACTGGAAGCTCGCGCCCTCCGCGATCAACCAGTACCGCGAGGCGCACCCGCGCAGGGCGGCCGTAGTCGTACAGCTCGTTCAGCACTGCCCGCATGGTGCGGCCGGTGTAGAGCACGTCGTCGAGCACCACTATGTCGGCGCCGTTGACGTCGAATGGCAAAGTGGTCTGAACCATGCTGGCGAGGCCGCGCTGCGCGAAATCATCGCGGTGCATGCCGGATGAAAGAACGCCTGGGTCGCCAGCCAGGCCCAGATCGCGCTGCAGCCGCTCGGCTAACCAAGCGCCGCCAGAGGCAATGCCGGCGAGGCAGGTCTCAGGCGTCAGCAGCGCACGCACGCCGTTCAGCAGAGCGGCATAAAGCGCCTCGGCGTCCAGTGCGCTGGCGGCCGTAGCAGCGGTGTCGAGCTTCGGAGAATTCATGGCAAGTTCCTCAAAAACTGCTCCAGGATGATGCAGGCAGACGCAGCGTCGGCATCGCGGGCGCCCGACGCGATGGCTTCTGTGGTGCTGGAGCGCTCATCGACCTCATGGACCGGCAAGCCGAACCGGCCGTGTAGCTGCCGCGCGTATTTGCGCGCCCGCTGGGTGTTCTCGGGGCTGGCGCCGTCCGGGTGGAAAGGCACGCCAACCACCAAAGCATCGGGCTGCCATTCGCGGATGCGCGCCTCGACCAGCGCAAAGCGGGCGTCGCTGCTCTCAGCGCAGAGCGTCGGCTGCGCGGTAGCGCTGCGCATCAGGCGGTTGCCCACCGCCACGCCCGTGCGCTTGGCGCCAAAGTCAAAAGCAAGAAAGGTTTGCTGCGCGTCGGGCACATCGGCCAAAGCGCCCAGACCGCCGTGAGGCGCAGCGCCTGCGCCGCTCATGCGCGGCCAGAGCCAGGCGAGATGCGCCAGGCCTCCAGGCCCAACAGACCCAGGGCAGTGTCGTAGCGGGCGTCCACGGGGGTGTCGAAGATCACGGCCATGCTGGCGTCTACCGTCAACCAGCTGTTCTCGGCCACTTCAGACTCCAGTTGACCTTCGCTCCACGAGGAGTAGCCCAGCGTCACCAGTACCCGTCGTGGGCCTGCGCCAGTGGACAGCGCCTCCAGAACATCCTTGGAGGTGGTCATCTCCAGCCCGCCGGGGATCACCAGCGTCGAGGCATAGGCGGGCTCTTCATCAGCTGGTACGTCGATGCGGTCATGCAGCACAAACCCGCGTTCTGTCTGCACCGGGCCACCCATCATCACGGGCGCACCCGCAAGGTCGCTGCGTCCCAAGGCCAAATCCACCTTCTCGAACAGGCCGTCGAGGTTGATCTCGGAAGGCTTGTTGATCATCAGCCCGAGTGCGCCGCGCTCGCTGTGCTCACAGACGTAAATCACGCTTCGCGCGAACGACTCATCCTGCATGCCGGGCATGGCAATCAAGAAATGGTTCGTCAAGTTCATGCGCGCAGAATCACCGGTCATTCGCTCAATTTTACGGTCAACATGTCTGCTCGATTTTCCCGAGGGCTGGTCTGGTTTCGGCGCGACCTGCGGACACACGACCACGCCGCACTGCACCATGCGTTGCGTGAATGCGCCCAGGTGCACTGCGTGTTCGTGTTCGACACCGAAATTCTGCAAGACCTTCCCAAGGTAGACCGGCGGGTGCGCTTCTTTCGCGATTGCGTGGTCGAGCTCGACTCCTCCCTCCGCGCACTGGCACACGATGAGAAAGCCGGACTCATCGTCCGCCACGCCTGCGCACACGTCGAGATTCCGCGTCTCGCTGGGGAGCTCGGCGTGCAGGCGGTGTATGCAGCGCAGGATGACGAGCCGGTGGCACTCGAGCGTGACGCCAAAGTGCGTACTGCGCTTTCGCTGGAGAGGCGTGCGCTGTACCTGTTCAAAGACACCACGATCTTCGCCCGCTCCGAACTGCTCACCCAGGCCGGCAAGCCTTACACGGTCTTCACGCCCTACAAGAACGCCTGGCTGCGGCAGCTCGAGCCCGCGATGCTGGAGCCCTGGCCTGTGCTCGGCGCCGAGACCGCTTTGGCCCCGCGCGAGCAGGCTTTTGCGGCCGAAGTGCCCTCCCTCAAGGCCCTCGGGCATGACGACAGCGCCACGTCAGAGATGCCGATTGCCTCGGGCACGCGTGGAGGTCGGGCCCTGTGGAGCGAATTTCTGGAACGCATCGACCGCTACGACGAGGCCCGCAACTTCCCCGGCATCAAAGGGCCGAGCTACCTCGGTGTTCATCTGCGCTTCGGCACGCTGTCGGTGCGTGAAGTGGCAAGGGAAGCCCATGCCCGCATGCAAAAGGGCAGCACCGGCGCGGCTGTGTGGCTCTCCGAGATCATTTGGCGGGAGTTTTACCAGCAGCTCATGGCGCATCACCCGCATGTGGTGGAGCGCAGTTTCAAGCCGGCATACGATGCCATCGTGTGGGAGTCGGGTCAGGAAGCAGAGCGCCTGTGGGAGGCATGGCGCATCGGCCGCACCGGCTACCCACTGGTGGATGCAGCCATCGCGCAGATCACGCAGACCGGCTACATGCACAACCGGCTGCGCATGGTGGTCGCCAGTTTCTTGGTCAAGGACCTGGGAATCGACTGGCGCCGTGGCGAAGCCTGGTTTGCCTTGATGCTCAACGATTTCGAACTGGCGTCCAACAACGGCGGTTGGCAGTGGGCAAGCTCGTCCGGCTGCGACGCACAGCCCTGGTTTCGCATCTTCAATCCGGTGACCCAAAGTCAAAAGTTCGACTCCGGCGGTCACTTCATACGTCGCTACTTGCCAGAGCTTGCGCGCTTGAACAACAAGGACATCCACGCGCCGTGGCTCGCCTCTGGCGAGCGGCGGGAAGCTGCCGGAGTGGTACTGGGCGAAAACTACCCCTACCCTGTTGTCGACCATGCCAAGGCACGCGAAAAAACGCTGGGTCGCTATGCGATCGTGAAAGAGCAGACGCAAGAGCCCGACTGAGCGCGGCGATGGCGTGGTGCCGCTTGTAGACAGCGTGGCAGCGGAAGGTCTGGCGAAGCACCCTCAAAAAATCACAAAGGCGCATCCAAGGCCCTACCATGAGGCGTCGGCGGCTCACATCAGGCTGCATGCAGCATGCAGCCGCCAGCAGTCTTAACGCAGGGGGCTGGGGCGCGAGGCTGAACCAGTGTGCGTCTCAAGTTCCGTCATGCGCATGCCACCCTCCTCCAGCGGTACGCCTGCCGCAAGCTTGAGTTTGAGGGTCAGGTCTGTGCGGTTGTCGGCGTGATCAAGCATATCGTCGCGGCTGATAGCGCCCTGCTCGTAAAGCGAGAACAGAGATTGATCAAACGTGCACATGCCGACCTGGCTGCTTCGCTCCAGCGCAGTACGAAGCTCGTGCACCTGACCCTTCTGCAGCAAATCCGCAATGAAATGGGTCAGCAGCATCAACTCTACCGCTGGCACTTGGCGTCGCTTGAGACCCGGCACCAAGCGCTGCGCAATCACCGCCTTCAGGTTCAAAGAGAGATCCAGCAGAATCTGGGAGTGAGCGGTATCGGGGAAGAAATTGAGAATGCGCTGGATCGACTGGCTGGCATTGTTGGCATGCAGCGTGGAAACACACAGGTGGCCCGACTCTGCGTAGTGCAGAGCATGCTGCATCGTTTCTCGGTCGCGTATTTCGCCGATCAAAATGACGCTAGGGGCCTCGCGCATGGCGTGTCGCAGCGCTTCTTCGTAAGAATGCGTGTCAATGCCCACTTCCCGCTGCGTGATGAGCGAACGCTTGTGCGCATGGACGTATTCGATCGGGTCTTCAATGGTCAGTATGTGCCCCGGAACGCGGGCGTTTCGGTGGTCGAGCAGCGAGGCCAGCGTGGTCGTCTTGCCGGCGCCGGCCGAACCCACAGCCAGCACCAGACCACGTTTGAGGAAGGCGAGCTGCTGCACCGCGTCGGGCAGACCTAGCTCGGCAAGCGTAGGAATGCGCGAAGACACATGGCGCACGACCATGCCGGTCAGATTGCGCTGCAAATGCACGTTGACCCGGAAGCGTCCCGCATCAGGCAAGTGCAGCGCGAGGTCACACTCCTTGCGGCTCTCAAAGGCCCGCGCCTGAGCTTCGGTCATGACCGAGGCGGCGAAGCGGCGGATCTCATCGCCCGTCAACGGCCGCTCCGCGAGCGCAACATAGTCACCATGACGGCGTACCGTCGGCGGTGCGCCAGCGATCAAAAACAGGTCGGAAGCCTGTTGCTCCACCATCGCCCGGAACAGCGATTGGAGCGCTGGGTCACCATTGGCGCCAGGTGGTGCAGCAGCAGCGCCTTGCGCCAACTGCTCCTGCGTCACAGCGCTACCGCGTCGGCCGTCGCTGCCTGAACGTACTGTTGCACCAAGGCCAACAGTTCTTCATCCGAATAAGGCTTTCCGAGATAGTGATCCACACCCAGTTCGATCGCATGATCGCGGTGTTTTTGTGCAATCCGCGACGTGATCATGATGATGGGCAAGCCGCTCAACTTCTCGTCCGCACGAATGTTTCGAGCGAGGTCGAAACCGTCCATGCGTGGCATCTCAATATCGGAAAGTACGACCGCAGGGCGCTCTTCCAGCAAGCGTTCCAA
This sequence comes from Burkholderiales bacterium, assembly GCA_038243365.1. GTDB lineage: Bacteria > Pseudomonadota > Gammaproteobacteria > Burkholderiales > Burkholderiaceae_C > Simplicispira. Next base: position 4,609 of record JBBSRE010000129.1, read on the forward strand.
GGCCTGCAAGCCGTCTGCCGCCAACGCCACGCGATACCCCTCGCGCAGCAGCAACCGCTGGGTGACGCGCCTGACCGTGATGGAGTCATCCACCACGAGAACGAGCGGAACCAGCCCTGCGGACATGGCAGGCGACGACGCGCCGCCTTGCAACTGTGCTTCGCCCGCTAACGTGCGCGCGTGCAATTGTTTGACTTCGTCGCCATAGATGGCTGCCAACGCTACAGGGTTGTAAATCAGGACCACCGCGCCGGAGGCCAGCACCGACATTCCTGCCAGGCCAGGCAGGCGCGAAAGCTGCGGGCCGAGGTTTTTGACCACCACCTCCTGGTTACCCAGAACATCGTCCACGTGGATCGCAATGCGCTGCGAGGCGCTGCGCAGGATGATGACGGATCGCGTCTTGCCTACGCTTTCCTGGCTGCGACCCGAGGACTGAAGCAAGGCACCTGCCCAAAAGAACGGAACCTGCTCACCTGAGACGTCCAGCTGTCCGCTGGCATACGCTGCCTCGACGTCCGCGGCAGGAATGCGCCGTACCAATTCAATCACCGTGGCCGGGACGCCGAAGGCCAAATCACCGGCGCGCAGCATGACGACCTGGGTTACCGCCGTGGTAAGCGGCAGGACCATGCGGAAAGCGGTGCCAGTTCCGGCACCTGTGGTCGTCTCGATGCGCCCGCCAAGCGCACGAACCTCAGATCGCACCACATCCATGCCGATACCACGCCCCGAGAGTTCGGTGACCTCGCTCGCAGTACTAAAGCCTGGTGTGAAGATGAGCTCTGCTGCTTCAGCGTCGGAGACGTCAGCACCCGGTTCGATGAGCTTCTGGCTTGCTGCGCGGTTGCGGATGCGTTCAAGATCGAGTCCGGCTCCGTCGTCGCGAAACTCGACCGACACGTCGTTACCTTCGTGCCGGAGGCCCACGCTGATGGTGCCCGTAGCGTCCTTGCCAGCGGCTTCACGCAGTTCGGGCGGCTCGATTCCATGGGCCACGCAGTTGCGCAGCAAGTGCTCGAAGGCAGGGGCCATGCGGTCCAACACGCCGCGGTCCATCTCAATGGACCCGCCAGTGATGTCAAGCTTGATCTGCTTCCCAGTTTCCTTGGACGACTGGCGCACAACGGCGTAAAGCCGCTCGGCGATCCCTTCGAATTCCACCATGCGCGTGCGCAGCAAGTCGCGCTGCAGCTCCCGCGCCTGGCGCCCTTGCGAAATCAGGTCGTCCTCAGTTCCCTCAACCACGCGCTGCAGGTTGCGCTGAACCGTAGCGACGTCGTTCACCGACTCGGCCATCATGCGGGTCAGTTCCTGGACGCGGGTGAAGCGGTCGAACTCCAGCGGGTCAAAGCCTGCTGCCGTGTCTTTGGACAAGGCCAACCGCGACTGCATCTGCGATTCCGACTGCACTTCGATGTCACGCAGTTGCTGGCGCAGGCGCGTCAAGTTAGTCGACAGGTCGCCCATGGACGACTTCAGCTGCGACAGGCGCGATTCCATGCGCGAACGGGTAATCATCACCTCGCCGGCCTGATTTACCAGGCGGTCCAGCAACTGCGCACGCACGCGCACTGACTGGTTCGATGCCGACTTGCCAGATGCCGATTTGACCAAACCGAGCGGGCGCTCCAGCACGGATGGCCGGTGCTGCGCCTCCACAGGACGTTCGCTGGAATCGGCAGAAAGGCCAGCCAGATCTTTAGTATCGCTTGCGTCAATCGCCTCGGCATCTCCGACTTTGAGCACCTGAAAGTTGGCGTCCAGAGCATCAAAGCTGCCGAGCAGTGGCTCAAGGTCCGCCGATGACACTGTTTCCATGTCGAACTGCTCAATGGCTGACTCGAGGCGGTGTGCCATTTCCCCCAATCGCATCGCACCGGCCAGGCGCGAACTGCCTTTGAGAGTGTGCAGTGCGCGAAGCACCTCGTTGCGCGAGCCGAGGTTATCCGGACGTGCAGTCCATTGCCGCAGTGCGCCGCCAAGCTTGGGTAGCAGTTCTTGCGCTTCTTCTTCGAAGATGGGAAACAGATCGGGATCGATGACGTCGAGAGCGTCGATGTCGTCGTCCAGTTGCGAGCCGAGCGACAATGCGCGCCCCATGGCGTCGTCCAAGGTCCGGCCGCTGTCGCCATGCACCACCGAAAGTGCCGGTGCCACAGGGCCGCGAGGCTGCTCCTGCGCCCCCGGCTGTTGAAGGCCATCGTTGCTGACCGCCCGAGCCCGTGCCTCGTATGCGGCACGCGCCTGCTCCAAATCGCTTTCGTCTAGTGAGGGCGACAGCGTGGTGCTGATCTCGGTCTCGAGAATACGGCGCAGCGCGTCTTCGACCTCTGTATCCGAGATTTTGAGGAAACCCGCAGCAAACTGATGCAAAAGCCGGCGAATCTCGTCGGCAGCGTTCAAGAACGCGTCCGCTTGAGCAGCATCGCCGCTAGATTGAAGCTGGGCGTGTGCAAGGGCATGCTCCAGCAGCCGCGCAGTCTGCGACAAGGCATCGAACCCCACCGTAGCGGAACTACCCGCCAATGAATGCGCCAGGGCAATCGCGGTATCGGGCAGTGGCTGGTGCAGCTCCAGAGACCATTCCTGCAGCGCCGTCGCGAGGCGGCGCGACCACTCGTCGGCCTCGTTCAAGTAAACGTTGTACAGCGGGATGCCGATGCGCAAATCGCCGATGACCTTGACGTAGTCCTCGTCTGCGGACTCGGCGTTCGTCTGGTCGAGCGGTGTGGAACCGGAATCTTGTGACAGTTCCGCATCGGAAACGTCAAACTCTGACGAGTCGAGCTGTGGAAGCGCTGTCGCGGGGTCAGCCGCGGCCTCGTTGATCGCGTCTGCGTCGAGCGCCTGCGCTTCGTTCGCCGACTCATCGACCTCCAAGCCATTCAACTCGGCAGATTCACTCAAAGCTTCGACGAAATCCAGGGCCGAATCGTCCATGGGGATGTCGATGTCCACGCTCAGGTCTTCAAGCCGTACGTCCACGGCTTCGGCAGGTGGCACATCCCCGACACTCTTCATGCTGTCCGCATCTTGCGCAGCTTGGAAC
>JBBSRE010000130.1:0-7650 GCA_038243365.1 Burkholderiales bacterium
CAGGGAGTGGCTGCGCAATACGCCGATAACAAGAGCGCCGCAGACTCAAACAGCCTTGATCGCCTGATAGGACTGACGCTCAGCGACCGCGACCGCGAACTTACGGCTCTGACCCACTTCTTGAGGCCAATGCGCGTCTCATTGGGCGCAGACGAGTGCGGAGCTGCGCGCCGCTGCGTCCCGTCGGACGATCAGGCAGCGTTTTCTTCGCTTTTCTCTTGGTCTTGCGTTTCGTCTGGTGCCTTGGTGTGCTTGATGAACACCTGCGCGGCCCAGATACCGACCTGGTAAAGAATGACCATCGGAATCGCCAGCGCCAGTTGAGAAACGACGTCGGGCGGAGTCACGATCGCGGCGATCACAAACGCCAGCACAATGAAATAACCTCGGAATGCCTTGAGCTGCTCCACGCTGACAATGCCGAGCCGCGCCAGCACGATGACCACGATCGGCACTTCGAACGCCAGACCAAATGCAATAAACATGGTGAGCACGAAGCTCAGATACGCTTCAATGTCTGGCGCCGCAGTGATGCTCTTTGGTGCAAAGCTCTGGATGAACGCAAACACCTTGCCGAATACGAAGAAATAGCAAAAACCGACGCCAAACAGAAATAACAGCGTGCTGGAGACGACCAGAGGCAGCACCAGCCTTTTTTCATGCAGATACAGGCCTGGAGCAATGAAACCCCACACCTGCCAGAGCACCACTGGCAGCGCGATCATGAAGGCCGCCATCAGCAGGATTTTGAGCGGCACCATAAACGGCGAGATCACGGATGTGGCAATCAACGTGGCGCCGGCAGGCAGGTGCGCCACCAGGGGCGCCGCCAGCAGGTCGTACAGTGCTCCCGGCCCGGGATAGAAGAACAGCGCAGCCGCCACAATGCCGATGGCCACGATGGCCTTCACCAGTCGGTCGCGCAGCTCCATCAGGTGCTGCACGAAAGGCTGTTCGGTGCCTGCGAGCTCGTCGTCGGTGGGGGTTGTCTGGGACATGAATGCTTCGTTACCCGGTCGGCGAGCGCGCAGCTGCGCGGTGCTCGGCGCTCAGGTTCAGTGAGATTGGCGAGGCCGGTGGCGCGCCACGCGAGCCGCGCCCGACAGGGCTTTGGTTCTGACGCCCGAACGAGCCTTGTACCACTGCGGTGTGGCACCGCGCTTGAGCCGCCAATTCTTACTAGGGTTGCGATAGGCGGGCACTACGTTGCTGTCCGGCAGCTCCAGGTGGGCTGCGGTGGCAGTACCCGCGGCTTCTGCCATGTCTCGTTCGAAATCGCGGGCGCTTGTGTGAATGCTGTTCTCCACATCCCGCGCCGCGCCTTCTACGCTTTCTTTCATCTTGCGCAGCTCGTCGAGTTCCATCGAGCGGTTGACCTCGGCCTTGACGTCTGACACATAGCGCTGCGCTTTGCCAAGCAATGTGCCGATGGTGCGCGTCACACGCGGCAGCTTTTCCGGGCCGACCACGATCAGCGCCACCACACCGATGAGGGCCATCTTGGAGAGACCGATGTCGATCATGCGTGCAGGGCCAGGGACGTGAGAGCCACAGAGAGGATCAGCTCTTGTGCTTGGCCTGCACGTCGATCGTCGACGGGTCAGGCGCGTTGGCAGCATTGGTCACCTGCGAGGGCGGCGGCGGCGGCACGGGCTCTTCAGCAGAGCCGTCGCGCATGCCGTCCTTGAAGCCCTTCACTGCTCCACCCATATCGGAGCCCATGTTCTTGAGCTTCTTGGTTCCGAACACCATGACCACGATGAGCAGCACGATCAACCAGTGCCAGATAGAAAAAGAACCCATGAGAATCTCCTAAGTCAGGACCAACATTTTAGTAGGCAGGCACCGCGCAACTGGCGCGCGCCCCGCAATAACCCGTCAGCAAAGCGCTGGCGCCAATGCGTTCAACCCTTGAGCCAGGGCCTGGCACCGCCCATCACGTGAACATGGAGGTGTGCGATCTCCTGACCCCCCTCCTCGCCCGTGTTCACCACGATGCGAAACCCACCCTCAGGATACGGCCGGCAGCCTTCCTGCAGCGCAAGCGCCGGCGCCATCGCCATGATGCGGCCAAGCAGCCCTGCTTGTTCCGGTTGTATCTGGGCCATGGACGGAATGTGCAGTTTCGGCACCATCAGAAAATGCACGGGTGCATGGGGATGGATATCGTGGAAGACAAACAGTTCATCGTCTTCGTAGACTTTGCGCGAGGGGATGGTGCCTGCGCAAATTTTGCAGAAAAGACAGTCTGGATCGTGCATCACCAACATTATCGCGGCCCATTTCGCCAATGGCGGCAAACACTCACAAAGTTCGCGCGTGCAGGTCTACAAACCTGGCGTCTTGCCGCTCCCGTCGACGGAGCAGCCAGACCCGTGAGCTGCGCCCCCGTTTGCTCAAGCATCCTGCTCAGGCATGCACTGCGCGGCTTTGGTTCATGGCGACCATGCCGCGCACGATGCGGTAGAGGAACCAGAGAGAAATGAGGCACCACGCAAACCAACCGGGCAACAGGAACAGGAACCACAGCGGGAAGGTGATGGCGTACAGCACCCCCGCCCAGATCACGGTGCGGATGCGCCATGAAAAGTGGCTGGCCTGCCAAGTGCCATCGGCGTCCGAGCGCTTGACCAGGTCGATCACCAGCGCAATGAGCAGCAACAGCGTACCGCCCTGCCCGCCCGGAATCACGGCCCCGAGCGCTACGATGAAGTGCAGCACATAGCTGACCCAGCCCCATGCCTTGAGGCCCTCGGCGCGTTCGCGATTCTCCGGCACGTCGATGATGTCGTTCATGGCTAAGCCTCCGTGTTGGCGCGCCCTTGGGCCTTGCGCAATGCTTTTTCTTCAAATCCGCTGGTGCCTGCACGGCGCTCCAGCTCAGCCACCACATCAGAGGGCGCGACGCCGTAGTGCGCCAGCGCAATCATCGAGTGGAACCACAGGTCAGCGACTTCGCCCACCAGATTCTCGGGCGTGCCACCGTGGTCTAGATCCTTGGCAGCCATGACGACTTCGGTCGCCTCCTCGCCAATCTTCTTCAAGAAAGCGTTTGGTCCTTGGTGGAGCAAGCGCGCCACATAACTGTTGGCCGGATCGCCGCCGTTGGCCGGCTTTCGGCTCTCGATGGTCGCGGCGAGTCGCGCCAAAGCGTCGTTTCCGCTGTCCTGAAGGGTGGTGTTCATCTGCCTTACTTGTAGATGGAAGCCGGGTCTTTCAAGACCGGAGCGACTGCCTGCCACGCGCCATCGCGCAAAACACTGTAGAAACAACTGTGCCGGCCGGTGTGGCAGGCAATGCTCGGCTCATGTCCGAGCTGAGTGACGGTGAGCAGAACCACATCCTGGTCGCAGTCGATGCGAATCTCATGCACGGTTTGCACATGGCCCGATTCCTCACCCTTGAACCACAGCCTGCCCCGCGAGCGGCTGAAATACACCGCGCGACCGAGCTCGGCGGTTTTTTCAAGCGCCTCCTTGTTCATCCACGCAAACATCAGCACGTCGCCGGTGTTCTTTTCCTGCGCGATGACAGGGACCAGCCCCTGATCATCCCAACGGACTTCGTCCAGCCAAGCCACCTGCTCGTCCTCAGCGCAACTGCGGCGCAATGGATTGCATGGCGTGCACGGCGCCGGCACCCAGCGCCGCACCAAAACGTTTGGCCAGCCGCTCAGCCACGTTCTCTCGGCGCGTGTAGTCGACGATTTCTTCGGCCTTCACCACATCGCGCGCAACCTCGTCGAGGCTGCCCAGCTGGTCTGCCAGACCCATCTCGACTGCTTGCTGCCCAGTCCAGAACAGACCGCTGAACACTTCCGCCGATTCTTTCAGGCGGTCACCACGTCCAGCCTTTACGGCGGTGATGAACTGCGCATGAATCTGATCAAGCAAGGTTTGGGCGAAGGCGCGCTGCTTGTCGGTGAGCGGGCTGAATGGGTCCAGAAAGCCCTTGTTTTCGCCGGCCGTCAGCAAACGGCGTTCAACGCCCAACTTGTCCAGGGTGCCCGTGAAGCCGAAGCCATCCATCAGCACGCCGATGCTGCCCACGATGCTGGCTTTGTCGACAAAAATTTCATCCGCTGCTGCAGCGATGTAGTAGGCCGCGGACGCGCAGGTTTCTTCCACCACCGCGTACACCGGTTTGTTGTACTTGGCCTTGAGGCGCCCGATCTCGTCGTAGATCATGCCGGCCTGGACCGGGCTGCCGCCGGGCGAATTGATGAGCAACACCACGGCCTTGGAGCCCGAATCGTCGAACGCGCTGCGCATGGCCGCCATCACGAACTCGGCGCTGGCATCGCCCTCGGATGCGATCTCGCCCTTGATCTCTACCACCGCCGTGTGCGGGTTCGATGCCGCACTCGACGGCATGTCGCGCCCAAACACCATCCAGACGATCACGCCCAGCACCAGCAGCCAGAACAGGCGAAAAAAGATGCGCCAATGGCGAGTGGCGCGCTGTTCACGCACCACCGACAGCACCAGCTTTTCCAACACACCGCGCTCCCAGCCAACTTCGGTGGACGCAGAGGATGCTACTCTTTCAGGAGCTGGAGACGCCCAAGGATCGGGCTCTGGAGGGCGATTTTGCATTGAATCTGGCGGGCTATCCGGGGTGTCGGTCATGTCAGGTGCCCGAAGGCTGAAGGTTGGATGAAGTATGCCAGCGCACCTCGCCGCAGGCTTCCGACACGGCGATCTTCACCAGTCCGCGGGTGCAAGGCCCGGCCACACAACGGCCTGACTCGGGCGAATAGGTGGCGCCGTGCGTGGCGCACATCAGCCATTGACCCGTGCTGTCAAAGAATTGGCCCTCGACATAGTCCATTTCCATGGGTACATGGCCGCAGCGGTTCAGATAGGCATGGGCTTGGCCGTGGTGACGGATGGCGAACGCCCGGCAGGGGCGGCCGTCTGACAGCACGTCAAAAAGCACAGCACGGCCTCCGTCGACCAGCGCTGAAGACGCGCACAGCGCCTGCGATGCGGACGCCGACTCGCGGCCAGGGAGCGTCATGCGTTCTGCGCCAGCCAGTAGGACAGATCGCCCACCGAATGCGCCACATACAAGGGCGACAGGTCGGCAAAGCTGTTGCCATCGTGGGCGCCGTAGCTCACCCCGACGCTGGCACAGCCGGCATTCTTTGCCATCTGCAGGTCGTGGGTGGTGTCTCCAATCATGAGAACACGCGACGCATCGACATCGAATTCGGCCATCAGCTCGTGCAGCATCAATGGGTTTGGCTTGCCTGCGGTCTGGTCGGCGGTGCGAGACGCATCGAAGCGGCCACGCAGCGCTACGCTGTGCAGGGCTTCGTCCAGGCCGCGCCGGCTTTTGCCAGTCGCCACGGCCAACCAATGCCCGCGCGCGCGCAACTGGTCCAGTAGCGGCAACACGCCATCAAACAGGCACAGATCGTCCACGTGGCGCGCGTAGTGGAACTGGTAGCGCTGACCGAGCAGCGGGTACTGCGCAGGGGCAACGTCGGGCGCGGCATGCGCCAGGGCGTCCATCAGTCCCATGCCGATGACATAGGCGGCGGCTTCGTCGCTGGGCCGGGCGCCGCCCACATCGCACACCGCATTCTGAATGCAGCGCGTGATGATGGCGGTGGAATCGAACAGGGTGCCGTCCCAGTCAAAAGCAATGAGATCGAAGCGGCGAGGTGAGGTAACGGCGGTCATACAGCAGGCACGAAGGTAGAAAGATCAAGCGGCAGGGGCGCGCGCAGTTCGGTGCGCTGGCCGCCGATCGGGTGAGCGAACTGCAACCGCCAGGCATGCAGGTACATGCGGCGCAGGCCCTGGCGGCTCAAGCGCCGGTTGAGCTCAAAGTCGCCGTATTTGTCGTCTCCGGCGATCGCGTGTCCCTGGCTCGCCAAATGCACGCGAATCTGATGGGTGCGACCAGTCTTGATGGTGACTTCGAGAAGGGAAAACGCCGGCAAGCTGTCATTGGGCCGCGCGGGCACATGCTCGCGCAGTTTGACGAGCGTGATCGAGCGCATGCCATCAGGGTCTTCGTTGGTGGTCGTGCGCACGCGCCGCTCGCCATCCGCCTGCAGGTATTTGTGCAGGGGCGCATCGATCACCTTGAGTGTGGGCGGCCACTGCCCGATGACGAGTGCCAGATAGGTCTTGCCGGTTTCGCGTTCACGGAATTGCGTTTGAAGGTGCGTCAGCGCGCTGCGCTTCTTGGCAATCAGCAGGATGCCCGATGTCTCCCGGTCCAGGCGGTGGACCAATTCCAGAAACCGCGCCTGCGGCCGGGCCTGGCGCAGCTGCTCGATGACGCCGAAGCTCACCCCGCTGCCGCCATGCACCGCCACGCCGGCCGGCTTGTCAATGGCCAGCACTGCATCGTCGTCCAGCAAAACCGGAAATTCGCGCGCCGGCGCCGGATGGGCGGCCTTTTCTTCAATGCGCTCGGACACGCGTACCGGCGGCAAGCGCAATTGGTCACCTGCCTGCAGGCGAGTGTCAGCCTGGGCGCGTCCCTTGTTGACGCGCACCTCGCCGCTGCGAATGATGCGGTAGACGTGGGTTTTGGGCACGCCCTTGAGCTCACGCAGCAGGAAATTGTCGAGCCGTTGGCCTTCAGAGTCGCTGTCGATAGCCAGTGTGCGCACCGCTGGAGCAGTGGCAGATGGAGAGCCTGCTGGGGCTGAGGTGGGGCCGGAGTGCGCCGGGGGTTTGGCCCCTATAATATGTTTCACCTGCGCACTGTTTTGTAAGTGGTTGATTTGTCTGAATTTTAGTCGACATCGCCATTTCCCTCGCGCAGGCAGGTCGATGCCAGCGTGCGTCGCACTCGCAGACGGCGGTCCCAAGCCCGCGGTGGCAAGTGCTCCGCTCGGCGGTCGGACTCATTGAACACCGATACGGAATACACAGTCGGCAGAGCGCCTCACAAGGCCGCGCCTGCCGACGGATCGAAGCGAACATGCTGGCTCTGGTAATGCATTTTTTGACCTTTTGGCGGCGGCGCATGCCGCTGCTTTGGGCGCAAGAATGTACGCTGGCGCCCGTTCAACCTGCCCGGGCAGCTACTATTCTTGTAGCAAACACGCCCGCCGCCAGGTTCGCCCCCGTCCACGCGCCCCCGCTCCCGCTGCCCTGCTGACGCACGGCGGCCTTTGGGCTTGCGCAATTCCTTTCGTTCAAGGCGTCCTTCCAGGCATCCTTGGCCCTGCGCTGCGCAACCGGCGCGCGAGGGTCTTTGTATGGATTTCCCGGGCCTCGCGCGGGCGCAAGACCTGTCATGCGCATCTGCCGATGGCCCCGCCACATAAGAAGGAAACGCATCATGAAACGGATGCTGATCAACGCCACGCAGCCTGAAGAGCGCCGCCTGGCCATCGTCGACGGACAAAAACTCCTCGACTACGAGATCGAAATTGAAGGGCGCGAACAGCGCAAGGGCAACATCTACAAGGCCGTCGTTACCCGCGTGGAGCCGTCTTTGGAAGCCTGTTTCGTCGACTACGGCGAAGACCGCCACGGCTTTCTGCCGTTCAAGGAAATCTCCAAACAGTACTTTGCCTCCGGCGTATCGCCCAGCCAAGCCCGCATCTCTGACGTGATCAGGGAAGGCCAGGAGCTGTTGATCCAGGTCGAGAAGGAAGAGCGCGGCAACAAGGGCGCGGCG
>JBBSRE010000131.1:0-7644 GCA_038243365.1 Burkholderiales bacterium
CCGGAGCACGCAGACGTCGCTGCGGCACGCATCCACCGCTGGACCCGGGGCGACTGGCAGCTCTTGCCGGTCATGCTGCAGTGGCGGCGTTTCTCGCTGCCCGGGATTACCCGCTGGAAGCTCGTGGACAACCTGCGCCGGTCTTTAGTGGCGCCTGCCTCCGTCGCGTTGCTGGTGCTCGCACTTGCAGGCGCGCCGCTCTCCCCCTGGCGCACGCTTGTGTGGGTGCTGCTCGCGTTTGGCGCCGGCCCGCTGATCGGCGCTTTGGCGGGTTTGGCTCCTGCGCGCGACAACGTCGCGATCGCGTATTTCTACCGGCAAGCGCTGAAGGAGGTGCTGCGCGCTTTCGGCAGTGCGTTGTGGAACATCGCCACTTTGCTGCAACAAGGGCTTTCCTTGCTCCATGCAGGGATGACAGCGCTCTGGCGAACCTTTGTCAGCCGCCGAAAATTACTGCAATGGACCACAGCTGCCAGCGCCCAGGCAGCTGCCCAAACCACGCTGTCTGGCCTCGCGGTAGCGCATGCGCCAGTGACACTGGCCGCACTGCTAATCTGGGTCTGGCTGTGGCTGACCGGAACTTCCTGGCCCGTCTTTAGCACTTTGCTTTGTGGCGTGTGGGCGGCGGCGCCGATCTGGGTCTGGTTCGTCAGCCGGCCTTGGGGTTTCAGTGCTCGGCCGCGCGTTACCTCGCAGGAGCGGGCCTATCTGGAGGATGTTGCTCAAGATACTTGGCAGTTCTTCGTGCGCTATGTGGGCGAGCAGACCCACCATTTGCCTCCTGACAATGTACAAATCGTGCCCAGCACCATGGTGGCCGAACGGACCTCGCCGACCAACATAGGGCTCTATCTGCTGGCGGTGGCGTGCGCGCGGTCCTTTGGCTGGATCGATACCGCGCAGCTGCTTGAGCGCTGCGAAGCCACGCTCGCCACGCTCGACAAGCTGCCGCGCTATCGGGGGCACTACTTCAACTGGTACGACACCCGCTCGCTGGAGGTGCTGGCGCCTCGATACGTCTCCACCGTCGACAGCGGCAATTTGTGCGGGCATCTGCTCGCCCTGGCCGGCGCATGCGATTCGTTGATGTGCGAGTTGCAGGGATCGCAAGATCTTGTTGAAGCATCGCTTGGCAGGCGGCTGCAAGCGATTGGCTCACGTTGCCGGAACCTGGCGACCGAGGCGCAGTTTGGTTTCCTTTATCACCGGCGCAAGCGGCTGTTCCACATCGGTTACCGGGTGACCGACGCGACTCTGGACAACAGTTTCTACGACTTGCTGGCCTCCGAGGCTCGGTTGGCCAGCTTGTGGGCCATTGCCAAGGGAGATGTGCCAGCGGAGCACTGGGGGGCGTTGGGGCGTCCGTTCTACGGCGTCGGCAAGCATGCGGCGCTGCGCTCTTGGTCGGGTTCGATGTTCGAATACTTGATGCCCAGCCTGGTGCTGGATGAACCTGCAGGCAGTGCGCTCGACAGTGCAGCCCGCTCAGCCCTGTACGAGCAAAAGCAATATGCAGAACGGCGTGACGTGCCATGGGGCATTTCGGAATCAGCCTATGCAGCCGGCGACCACACGCTCGCGTACCAGTACGCACCACAAGGCGTACCGCGCCTGGCGCTTCGGCGCACTCCGGTGGACGATCTCGTCGTAGCGCCATATGCAACCGGCTTGGCGGTCATGTTCGACGCCACGGCAGCGGTGGCCAACTTGCGCGTCCTCGAGTCCTTGCAGGCGCGCGCTGACATGGGCTTTATCGAAGCGCTCGATTTCAGCCCTGAGCGGCAACGTGCCGGCAGCCGTTTCCAGCCAGTGTCGACTTTCATGTCCCACCACCAGGGGATGACGTTGGTATCGATCGCCAATGTTCTGCTGGAGGCTGCACCGCGCCGCTGGACCATGGCGGACGCGCGCCTGCGCGCAGTCTCGGGCCTGCTCCAGGAAGCTGTGCCGCGCGAAATTCCGCGACTAGTCGAGCCGCTGCTTCAGCCGCGCCGCGCAGTGCGCGCGCGCGCAGCGGCGCCCACCTCGCGGGAGCTGGTGCCTGGCGCCACGGCGATTGAGCCCACGCTGTTGCTCTCCAACGGAAAGTTCAGTGTGGCCCTGCGCGCCAACGGAGCTGGATGGAGCCGCTACGGCAGTGCCGATGTGTCGCGCTCGCGCGACGACGCGCTGCGCGATGCATACGGCCATTTCGTGTACCTGCGACGTGTGTCCTCGACGGCCTCGATTCCGCACGCGGCTCCTGCATCCAAGGATGACGCATTCGCCGGCGTCGAACCTGGCGCCGAGCAGGCTCCTTTGGTCTCCATCACGCAGCACCCTGCCGCAGACCCACAGGCTTCGTATCGCGCCAGCCTGCACGGTGACCATGCGTGCTTGCACGCGCAGTGGCCCGACTTGCGCAGTTGCTGCACGGTCTGGGTGAGCCCTGAGGACGACGTGGAATTGCGGCGCATCGAACTGTGGAATCCGACATCCTCGCCTATCGAGCTCGATCTTTTTTCGGTCTTTGAGGTGTCGCTGCTCGAAGCCCGAGCAGACGAAGCCCACCCCGCGTTCGCTAATTTATTTGTGCAGGCTGATTGGGTCGGTGCCGATCAGGCGCTGTACTTTGCCCGGCGGCCGCACACCCCCGCCCAACAACCGCTCCATGCGGTGCATTTCGTCGCGCACAGCGAGCACCAGCCGGAAGCGGTGCGAGTACAAACCGACCGCGCTGCATGGCTAGGACGTAACCGCGATGCCTCGGCGCCGCTGGCGCAATGCGACGCAGCTCCCGCCGGAAACTCCAGCTTCCCGACCGGGCTGGATCCGATCGCCGTGCTCTCGCTTCGCATCGTGGTGCCTGCACAGTCGCATACCCAGTTCACACTGGGAACCGCTGCAGCCAACCACCGCGAAGCGCTCGAGAATCTGGTGGACCGTTACCGCCAGCCTGCTGTGCTCGAGCGCTCCATGCTCATGTCGGCCACGTTGGCGAGTGTGCGCATGCGCGAAATGGGAATTCTGCGCGAAGACCGCGCGTCGATCCAGAGCCTGTCCACTTTCATTAGCATGCTGCACGCACGCCCCGGTCCGCGGACTCTTCCGACCGGCGCCAGAAACCTCGGCGATAGGCGTACGCTGTGGCGCTTCGGCATCTCCGGAGATCGGCCAATACTGCTGGTGGAGATCAGTGCGGTGCATGGCATGCGGCTAGTTCAGTCGCTCGTCAAGGCCCTGCGGTTGTGGTCCTGGGGAGGCTTGCCATGCGATCTGGTGGTGATCAATGCGGAGCCGCCGTCTTACCAAATGCCTTTGGCGCTGGTTCTGAAGGAGCTGCAGGAAGCGCACAAGGCCCAGAACAGTGGTGTGGACGCGGCGCGCATCTGCGGGATGCATCTGCTGCGCATCGCCGAGCTTTCGGGCGAAGAACTGACCACGCTGCGCATGCTTGCACGGGTGCGGTTAGCGGCCGATGGCAGACCGTTGCAGCAACACATCCACGAGCTTACGCAGTGGCACGATTCGGCTCTTGACGAGCGCATCAGCCAGCACCATGCCTCAGCAGCCTCGCGTCACGCTGGCGCACCTGAGCAGGCGCCGGAGGGGAGTTTTGATGCCGACAGCGGTGAGTTCCGGTTTGAAATCACCGCAAGACAACAGGTGTCGCGGCCATGGATCAACGTCCTGGCGAACCCGCACTTCGGCACGCAGGTGTCTGAGGCAGGCGCTGGCTACACCTGGGCCGGCAATAGCCAGCAGCACAAGCTCACGGTTTGGTCCAACGACCCGGTCTCGGATCCCGGAGGCGAGATTTTCTGGTTGCAGGACATGGCCACCAAGGCGTTGTTCGGGGTGGGCAAGGGTTTTGAAGGGGTGAGAAAAGTCGCACATGGGCAAGGAACCACTGTCCTTGAGCAGCGCTACGGCGATCTCGAGATTTGCAGCACCTGGTGTGTGGACCCGGAGCGTCCGGTCAAGCAGGTGCGCATCGCCATTTCCAACCGGGGCCAGAGCGCTGTGGATCTGCGCGCCATCGGGCTTCTTGAATGGGTGATGGGTAGCCAACGGCTGGATCGTCAGAGTGTCGCCACTGCTTGCGACACGGGCGCAGATCATTCAGATCCTTCGCCGGCAGCGCCGCCTGTGCTGTTGGCGATTCAACGCGACGCGCACGCGGGATATGGTGGGAGCACCGCTTTCTTCGCCCTGCATTCAGGGGGCGGCAGTACACAGCCTTCCATCGATTGGACTTGTGACCGGCGCGAATTTTTTGATGCACGCGGCCACCGCGTCGTCCCCGATCACTTGGCCGCCCACGCCGGGCTGGGGCTGGACCCATGTGCTGCGCTCTCCTGCGCACTTCCGGTACCAGCCGGGGAAACCCGTGACTGCATTTTCTTGCTTGGGCACGGAGCCGACGCGGACCAGGCACTGGCGTTGGCACGCGACTGCCTGGCAGAAGGCAGCGAATCGGGATCTGCATCCCGTGAGGCCGCCGCAAGCGCCCAGTGGTCGCAGCTGCTTGCGCCGGTGAAGGTTCAAACGCCGGACCCATTGTTTGATGCACTGGTCAACCACTGGCTGCTGTATCAATCGGTGTGCTGCCGCATGTGGGCACGCGCCGGGTTCTACCAAGCAGGCGGGGCCTTTGGTTTCCGCGACCAGCTGCAGGACGCCATGGCGCTGGCCATCATCGCCCCGGACTTGCTGCGCCGCCAGTTGCTGCTTTCGGCTTCGCGCCAGTTCCCTGAGGGCGACGTGCAGCATTGGTGGCACCCACCGACAGGTGCCGGCGTTCGCACGCACATTTCGGATGACCTGTTGTGGTTGCCAGAAGCCGTGGCGCGCTATGTGCAGACAACGGGCGATACCGACGTACTCGACGAGGACGTGGCCTTTCTCGAAGGCCCGGAAATTCCCGAGGGTGAGCACGATGCTTACTTCGTGCCGACCATAAGCGACCAACGTGCGAGCCTGTACGAGCACTGCGCGCGGGCCATTGACCACAGTCTGCCCGTGGGTGAGCACGGTTTGCCTCTCATGGGCACGGGCGACTGGAACGACGGCATGAACCTGGTGGGCGACAAAGGACGCGGCGAATCGGTATGGCTGGCGTGGTTTTTGTGCGCGGTCACGGATGCCTTTATTCCGGTCGCACAGTCACGCGGCGATGAGAGGCGCGTCGAGCGCTGGCGCGAGGCGGCAGACGGCTGGCGCGTTGCTTTGGCCGGGCCCGCGTGGGACGGCGCCTGGTTCAAGCGCGCATTTTTTGATGACGGTACGCCGCTGGGCACGCACAACGCAGACGAATGCCGCATCGACCTGATCGCGCAGTCCTGGAGCGTGCTATCCGGCGCCGCGACACCGCAGCGCCAGCGCACCGCCATGGCAGCCGTGGCCCATCTATTGGTCGACGAAGAAGCAGGCCTCAATCGCCTGCTCACACCTCCGCTTCAGCACATGGAGCCGAGCGCCGGCTATATCCAGGCCTATCCGCCAGGGGTGCGCGAAAACGGCGGCCAATATTCGCATGCGGGGGTCTGGAAACTCATGGCGCAGGCGCAACTGGGCGATGGTGACGGCGCTTACCGCACGTTCACGCAGTTGAGCCCGGCGCACCGAAATGCGGATCCGCAGCAAAAAGCGGTATACGAATTGGAGCCGTATGTCATGGCCGGCGACATTTACACCGAAGCGCCGTATGTGGGCCGGGGCGGCTGGAGTTGGTACACCGGTTCAGCCGCTTGGATGCACCGCGCTGCGGTCGAATCCATTCTGGGCCTTCAAGTGCAATCTAACCGCGTGCGCCTCCAGCCCTGCCTGCCAAGTCATTGGCCCCAAGCTGGCCTGAGCTGGATGCGTAGCGGCTCCACCCACCGGTTCACCGTGTGCCGCGAGGACGCAGACGACGCGATCGCCAAGGCGCATCAAGGTGGGGCGCAAATGCTGGAGCCGGGTGAGTGGGCCACGCTGCCTGAAGGCAACGAAGGCGGCAACTTTCTGATGGTCATACCGAAGAGCGACGCTGTGGCAGCGGCTGGCGCTTCGGTACCTGCCGCCTGACACCGTGCGGCTTGGCGCGGGGCCGACTGCGCGCGCCGCTCACAAGAAGTGACTTGAGAGGTCGCGCAGGGTCGACCGAGGCGCGCTGAGGGACTTCGAATCTGCCTATTGAGGCTGGACGATCGTGGTGGTAGTCGTCACGCTTTCGCGCAGCACGCCGCCTTGCATCGCCGAACCGCTCTTGCTGCCAGAGCCCTCCATGCGATCAAGGCAGGCCTCATGCTCATCGGCCTTTTTGAACACCTCGCAGCGCGCGGTAGCGTTACTCGCCTTGTCGTTTTTGTCGCTGCTGTGCAGAGCACCTCGGCGAGCGGCGTCGCGCGCCGCGCCAGCTTCACGCAGGCATACATCGCGCGCCTGTTGGGTTTTCCCGGAGAGGCAGGCTTCGCGGTCTTGCTGGTAGCGTGGTTCAGCGCTCGCGCCGTCGGTTGCGGCCTGAGCGGTGGCTGCGCCCGCCAACAAGGCTACGCCGCACAGCGCGCGCAAGGTGGTGTTAAGGGGGTTCATGGCGTGGATCCTGGGTGATTCGTTGGAAGAGATCCCGCAAGAAGCTGGTATCGCAAACTGTACAGGCGGGACTGGATGGAAGGCTATTCCCGGTGCTCCCCGAGCGTTGTGGGACAGGGGCGGGAATGGCGGCGCGACAGGCGCGCGCCAGCAGGGCACGGTGGGTGGCACGGATGGCTGGGAAACGCGGTGCCCCCGCAGCACGGTCTTCGTTGTGCGCGCGCCTACACTCGCGCCCTTTGCACCGTCACCCACCCACTCGGCTCGGACATTCATGACCATACTCACTCTGCACGGCACAAGCTTTGATGTCGACGCCGCGATGTTTGACCTTGACGGAACCTTGGTAGACACGTTGGCGGACTTTGGTGAGTCCCTCAACCGCATGCTGGCAGAGCTCGGCCTGCCCAGCATCGCCGCCGCGGACGTTGCCACCCGGGTGGGCAGAGGCTCCGAGTACCTGGTTGCTTCAACGCTTAATCACGTCTTACCGAAGGACGGACGGGTGTTGGCAGCTATCGAAATAGAAGCATTGAACGCCCACGCCGGCGCAATCTATCAGCGCCACTACGGCGACATCAACGGTCGCTTCGCCCGCCTTTACCCGGGCGCGCGGGCGGGGCTCGCCGCGCTGGCCGACGCGCGCCTGCCGATGGTGTGCGTCACCAATAAGCCCACGGCTTTCGCGCAGGATCTGCTGCGCCAGCTTGAGCTGCTGCCGTTTTTCAGCCATGTGTTCGGCGGCGACGCATTCGAGAAAAAAAAGCCCGACCCTATGCCTTTGGTGCGTAGCTGTGACGCTTTGGGCACTGTGCCAGCGCGCACTTTGATGGTCGGAGATTCCGCCAACGACGCGCAGGCCGCGCGCGCAGCGGGCTGTCCGGTGGCGCTGGTCACCTATGGTTATAACCACGGGCAACCAACGCGTGAAGTAGACGCTGATGCCTGGACCGATTCACTGGCCAACCTGTGGGTGTCAGCAGCACCCTAGCGGCGCCACTCTGCTGCGCCATAACTCTAAAGTGTGCCCGATGTGGCGCCCGCTGCTGCTTAGCTCTTGCCGAGCAAAGCTTCCTTGAGCTTCCAGTC
>JBBSRE010000132.1:0-7628 GCA_038243365.1 Burkholderiales bacterium
CTCCGCCATGTCGTGCTCACCGGCGCTGATGAATATCTTGTTGCCCGTGATCTTGTACGTGCCTTCTGCAGCACCCGGAACGGGCTCAGCCTTGCTGCGCAAGAGGCCCAGGTCGGTGCCACAGTGCGGCTCCGTCAAGCACATGGTGCCGGTCCACTCGCCGCTGGTCAGCTTCGGCAGGTACAGGTTCTTCTGCTCTTCGGTGCCGTGCGCGTGCAGGGCTTCATACGCGCCATGCGAAAGACCGGGGTACATCGTCCAGGCCTGGTTGGCCGAGTTCATCATCTCGTACATGCACTGGTTCATCACGAACGGCAGGCCTTGACCGCCGTATTCCGGATCGCACGACAACGCCGCCCAGCCGCCTTCCACATACTTGGCGTAGGCTTCCTTGAAGCCTTTGGGCGGGGTGACCTCGTGCGTGGTTTTGTCCAGGGTGCAACCCTCGGTGTCGCCGCTGATGTTGAGCGGGAAGATCACGTCGACTGCGAACTTTCCGCCCTCTTCCAAGACTGCATTGATCGTGTCCACATCCACGTCGGCGTGAGCGGGAAGCACCTTGAGTTCTTCAACAACGTTGAGCACTTCGTGCATGACGAATTGCATGTCGCGCAGCGGCGGCGTGTAAATGGGCATGGGAACTCCTTGGATTTACGGGTGGGTTACAGGGGTGCGCCGCTTCTGGGCCGGGGCCGAGAAGCGGTCAAGAATGTTGTCAAAACCGGTGAGCGCACGGGCGATGGAACCGGGGTTCTTCAGAAATCGCGCTTCGTAGTGAAGCGCCAGGATCAAGCCGTGAATTTCAAACAGCATCTGGTCTTCGTCAAGATCTGCCAGCAGCTCGCCGCGCTCCTTGGCTTGGGTGATGGCGCGGCGCATGGCGCCGTGCCAGGTCATCACGGATTCGGCCAGCGCATCGCGCACTGGGCCAGGCCGGTCGTCGAACTCGACCGCGCCGCTGATGTAAATGCAACCCGAGTCAATTTCAACCGAGGTGCGTTGCATCCAGTTGGCGAACAAGGCGCGCAGGCGCGCCACTCCGCGCTCTGCCGACATGGCCGGGTAAAACACTTCCTGCTCAAAACACTGGTGGTATTCGCGCACCACGGAAATTTGCAGTTCCTCGCGCGAGCCAAAGTGCGCAAAAACGCCGGACTTGCTCATGCCCATCACGTCGGCGAGCGCGCCGATGGACAAGCCTTCTAAGCCCAAGTGCGTCGCCAGTCCAAGGGCAGCCTCGACGATGGCCTGCTTGGTTTGCTGACCTTTTTGCAGCGCGCGCACAGGCGCAGCGCGGGTTCGGGGTGCGGCAGTTGCGGCGGCGGCGGCGGTGGAGTGGACAGGCATGGGACAAAAAAGAACGATCGTTCTATTCTGCACGAATTTGGCCTACGCGTCACCCTGTTGTGCAAACAATTACCTGCCGGGGTGAGCGCCCTGAAATCCTACACCCGCGCGCGCGCTCGCAGCGCTCGGCCGGTGCCGCGGCGATGGCCGGCGAGGCTGGAAATTCAATGCCTTAGAGCATGCGAGCCAGACATTCGTCGAGCTGCTCAGTAGGCAAACGCTTAAACTGCGACCTTGCAAACCGCTGCAGCCGCCCTTGACAAAAAGCCACGAGAACACTGGCTGCCACCTGCGATTCAGCGGTAGGCGCGGCGGCCCCTCCGCGCTCGGCGGCGGCGCGCAGGCACTGACGCAGTAGTGATTCCAAGCGCTCAAACACCTGGTTGGCGCGCTGCTGCAGTCGCTCATGCTCCAGCAACAAGGCGTCACCGCACAGCACCCGGGCAAGCCCCGGGTTGCGCTCGCCGAACTGCAGCAGCAGCTGCACGATCCGCGCGGCACGGGCCCGGCCATCCGCGTCTTCGGCGGCGACAATTTGTGCGGTTCGTTCAAACAGCGCCTGTTCGATGAAGTCGAGCAACGCATCAAACATCTGCGCCTTGCTGGCGAAGTGACGATACAGCGCCGCCTCACTGACTTGCAGGCGCGCCGCCAGCCCAGCGGTGGTGATGCGATCCGGCGTAGGTGCCTCCAGCATGCTGGCCAGTGCCTGCAGGATCTGGCTGCGCCGCTCGCCAGGCTGGGGTCGCCGCTTGGCGACTACTTCTGATGGCTTCTGTTCGTCTGCCCCCAAGCTCGGTGTTGGGCTCAAGTCGGCTACGTATGAATCAGGCAGGGCGGCATCAGTGGTTGCGGTGGGCGGAGTACGCATGCTTACATTCTGCCCGCGGTTCGCGAGGGCTTGCTCGCTGCAAACCCTGACGGGCTGTTCAGCCGGGGCTTGAGAAGAATACTTGCAGCGGCACTGTTTAGCGCCTCTCCGCTCGCCCCAGGCGGCAAAGGTCCTTGCCGGAAACGCCGCGCAGTCTCTCACACTGTTTCGCTCCTGAAGTGATAGCTGCTGGCGCTCTATTGACAAGCGCCAGGGCCGAATTTGACCAATTTTCCTTGTTTAAGTTGCTGGAATCGCATGGCCCAGCTTGATGCGGCTGGCCACCATCACGTCGTCCTCCACCAGCAGCAAGCGCATGGGTCAACACCTCGTTTTGGACTTCGGGCTGCGCTGCGCCTTCCGCTCCAGCAGCGCACATATCCGTCTTGCAGCCCACCAGTGCTGCCGCGCAAGGGCCGCCCCGCCGCGCCGGCAGCGTCCCCCTCCGGCTGGAGAGGGAGAAGACGCGAAGCGGCGCAGGCGGTGCTTCGCGCTAGTCGTTGCTGATCATGGTGCCGAACGCCTGGTCCGACAGAATCTCCAGCAGCATGGCGTGCGGCACGCGGCCGTCGACGATGTGCACTGCGTTCACGCCGGCCTTGGCAGCGTCCAGCGCACCGGCAATCTTGGGCAACATGCCGCCCGAGATGGTGCCATCGGCAATCAGTGCGTCGATCTGGCGGGAAGTGAGTTCGGGAAGCAGCTCACCTGCCTTGTTCAGCACACCTGGAATGTTGGTCAACAGCATCAGTTTTTCGGCCTGCAGTACCGTGGCCAGTTTGCTCGCCACCAGGTCGGCGTTGATGTTGTAGCTTTCGTTGTCTTCGCCGAAGCCGAGAGGGCTGATCACGGGGATGAAAGCATCGTCTTGCAGCGCCTTGACCACGCTGGCGTCAATGCTGACGATCTCTCCCACCTGCCCGACATCGTGCTCCAGCGCCGGGTCGGCGTGGTCCTTCATGCGCAGTTTGCGCGCGCGCATCAGGCCGCCGTCGCGCCCGGTCAGGCCCACGGCCTTGCCGCCGGCCTGGTTGATCAGGCCCACGATGTCTTGCTGCACCTCGCCGGCCAGCACCCATTCGACGACTTCCATGGTCTCGGCGTCGGTCACGCGCATGCCCTGAATGAAGTGGCCCTTCTTGCCAAGACGCGAGAGTGCCGCCTCGATCTGCGGGCCGCCGCCATGCACCACCACCGGGTTCATTCCCACCAGCTTGAGCAGCACCACATCTTCAGCAAAGTCGGCCTGCAATTCTGGATCGGTCATGGCGTTACCGCCGTACTTGATGACGATGGTCTTGCCGTGGAACTTGCGGATGTAGGGCAGCGCCTGGGCCAGTATTTCGGCCTTGTCGCGCGGCGTGATGGCTTTCAGCGTGTCGGTCATGAGTAGCGTGCCCAAAGGCGTTGAAACAAACGCAAATTGTGCCGCAAGGGCGCTACGCGGCAAGGCGGCCAGACCTGCACCTCGCCGACCCTGCCCCAACTTGCCGCACTGATACCAGCCTGGAAAATCACCGCCGTAACCAACGCGGCACCTTGAACCGAACGATGGCCAGGTAAGCGCCCACATAGCTCACCACGAACAGGACGCAGCAGGCGATGAGGACCGGTGTGTTGTTCCAGAACAAAAGTGCCGGCGCCACAGTGAGCATGGTGAAACCCCAGAGCCAGGGCGAGGTACGGTTGTTGCGCATCAGCATACGGCGCGCCTCGTCGTCATGGAACACGCTGCGGACAATGCGCCGGTAGATCAACTGGTGGAAGTGCAGCGCGTCGGCCACGCCGGGGGATACGCCCCGCGCCAGCTTGCGGTACATGGAGAAAAGGGTTTCCCACACCGGGTAGATCAACAGTAGAAACGGAAACCAGGGCGAGACGATGGGGTTGCGCTGCACCAGCGAAATGCTGGCCAGCGCGATCACCACACCCCACAGATACGCGCCGCCGTCGCCAGCAAACAGCACGCCGCGCGGGTAGTTCCACACCAGGAATCCCGCTGTGGCTGCAGCCGTGGACACGAGCAGCGCCGCCATCGCCCGGTCGCCCACCTGCAGCGATACATGCGCCAGCGCCAGGCAAACGATGAGCGCCACCATGCCCGACAAACCGTTGTACCCATCGATGATGTTGAAGGCATGCGGCAGTCCGGCAATGGCGAGGACCGCCAGCAGCATGCCCAGCCACGGCGCGGTAGCTAAAAAAGTGTCGGTAAAGTCGAAGCCCAGCCGGGGCACAGACAGTCCAAGCAGCGCCACCGCGATCAGCCCCGAGATCGAGGTCAACACCAACCGGTAGCGCACCGACAGCCGCTGGGTCAAGTCTTCAGCAATGCCGCCGATGGCCGCTGGCAGCACCGCCAGCACCCAGCCACCGACCCACCATCCCATGCGAAGCGAGCTGGCATCGCCCTGCGCCGTCTGCACCATGCCCACGGCCCAGCTGAACATCACGCCCGCCAGCACCGCTGCGCCGCCGAGGCGCGGAACCTCGCCGAAATGAAAGCGCTGCGGCATCCCGTTCCCATAGTGGCGTGTGTGCTGAGACAACCACCGCACTGCGATAGCGGCAGCAACGGTGGACACCACAAAAGCCAACACGCAGAGCAAGATCATTGGGTGCCGATGCTACCTTCGGGCGCCTGCTGAGCCTGCAACAATTTGCGCCCCTCGCGATAAGCGCGTGAGCGCCACAGCCGCAGCAAGCTGGCCACGTGCCACAACAAATGCCGCAGCCGGCTGTGGCTCGCGCGCGTGCCGATGTGCAGCACCTGAGTGTGGGCGCGCGCCAGCGTCAAGCCCAGTAGCCGCACACGCAGACACAGGTCCACGTCTTCGCAGTACATGAAATAGCGCTCATCAAAACCGTCCAACTGCTGCCACACCTGCCGTGGAAGCAGCAGGCAGGCGGCGTTGACCCAATCGGCGCGGTGCTCTGAGCGACCGAGCAGCCGGCGGCGCGCCAGTGCGAGCGGCGTAGGCAAAGCGCGTTCGCTGTCTTGCACACGCCCCTCGCCATCCAGCTGCTGCGGGTAGGCGCAGCCTACGTTCGGCTGCGCTGCAGCGCGCAGCAAGGCGGGAAAAGGGTTGGGGGCGGGGTCGTGCGCAAGCAGCCGCACATCGGGGTTCAGCACACACAGCCAGGGTTCGCTAGCGTTAATCAAGGCCCGGTTGTGATTGACACCGAACCCCACAGGATGCGCATTGCGGCGCAACTCCAGCACAAACGGCCAACCCGCAGTCGGCTGCTCGGGCGCTGATTCCGGCAGGTTCTGCGTCAGCACCACGCGCGTGACGCTCTCTGCGCAGTGCGCGGCCAGATCTGTCAGCAAGTGCTGCACGAATGCGCCATGCCCATGGCTGACGATGGAGACCGCTACCGCGCCAGAGGATTCTTCAGGGGCGGCGTGGGCATTGTGCATGGGACGGTATTGTCGCCGGGCTGCACGAGCGAAAAGCCGGGGTAGCGCCAACCAGGCACGGCTTGAGCGCCAGCGATAATCCCGCGGATGACGCAATCCATCGACGACCTGCACGTCTACCTGCGCACGATTCGCGAAGGTGAGCGCACTTCCCTCTCAGTGCTCGCCAGCCTGGTACCTCAAGGCGCGCGGGTGCTTGACCTGGGCTGCGGCAGCGGCGCATTGGGCGAATACCTGGCGCAGACGCGGGGGGCCACCAGCGACGGCGTCACCCTGAGCGAAGCCGAAGCCGACCACGCCCGCCCGCACTACCGCCACGTGGTGGTAGACAACCTGGAAACCTGCGACCTGCGCGCCACCTTCGCCGGCGGGCGCTACGACGCCATCGTCTGCGCCGACGTGCTGGAACACCTCAGCCGCCCGGAGCGTGTGCTCGCCGCATGCCGCGAGCTGCTCACTCCCGACGGCCGCGTTCTGATCTCGGTGCCGAATGCGGGCTACAGCGGCCTGGTGGCCGAACTCCTGCAGGGCGAGTTTCGCTACCGCGAAGAAGGCCTGCTGGACCGCACTCATTTGCGCTTTTTCACGCGGCGCTCGCTGCGGCGCTTTCTGAGTGGCGAGAACTGGTCACTGGAGTCGCTGGACACCATAGAGCGCGCATTGCCCGATTCGGAATTCAATGTGCCTTTCGACAGCCTGCCGCCCGCCGTGGCAAGTGCGCTGCTCGCATCGCCCGACGCGCTGACCTACCAGTTCATCGCCGTCGCGCGGCCGCTAGGTGAGGCGGAGGCGCACCCGAACCATGCAGAAGGCGCAGATGACCGCGCTGCATTGGCCGACGCACGTTTCACAGCCGAGCTTTACCTGGGACAGAACGGCCAGTTCGACGAGGCACGCAAGCTCAGCGCCACGGGGCGCATCGGCGCGCTCGATCAGTTGTTGGAATTTGCCATTCCCGCCGGCGCGTCTTTCGACCGCCTGCGCCTGGACCCGGCCGACAGGCCCGGTTTCCTGCATCTGCATGCCGTCACGCTGCAGACCACTACAGGCGAAGTGTTGTGGCAATGGCAGGCTGACCCGGCAGCGCCCTGCTTGCTAGCGGGCACGCCGCACAGCAACATCGTCTGGCACACGCCACTATCGGCGCAAAGCGGCCCTAGCCTGCTGCTGCTTTCCGGGGCCGACCCCTGGTTTGCGCTGCCCATTGAGCCCGATGCACTGGCCAATGCCGCGGCGGACGGGGCTGTCCTGAAGCTACGGCTGGGCTGGCCCATGTCGGCCGACTACTTGGCGCTGGCCGGCGCGGTGCAGCCGCTGCACGAGCGGTTGGCTGCAGAGCAGGCCGGGCACGCCGCAAGTGCCGCGCAGACCGCCCGGCAACTGCGCGACTTGCGTAGCGCTTTCGATCAGGCCCACAGCCGCAACGCGGTTTTGCAGGAAGTCAGCACTGCGGCGCAGCGGGGACACGCGCGCTGGCAAACCGAAGCCGAGCGGCTACAGCGCGACTATGACCAGCTGGCCGAGCACCTGCACACCATCGAGCGCTCCACCGTGTTTCGTGCAACCCGCCCTCTCGTCCATACCAAAATGCGCATCGATCGCCTGCTGGGCCGCAACCAGACCCCTTTCTCTGCGCATGCTCCAGTGCCCATGGCTCCCAGCGCGCACGCCGTCGATGTCATCGTGCCGGTCTACCGAGGCCTGGCAGACACGCAGCTGTGCGTCGAGTCTGTCCTAGCCAGCCCCTGTGTTGGCCCCTGGCGCCTGGTGGTTATCAACGATGCCAGCCCCGAGCCGGAAGTCACCGCCTGGCTGCGCGATCGCGCTGCGGGTGAACCGCGCATGCTGCTGCTGGAGAACGAAGAAAACCTGGGCTTCGTCGGCACCGTCAACCGGGGCATGGCGCTGTCGGCAGACAACGATGTGCTGCTGCTCAACAGCGACACCGAAGTGGCAAATGACTGGCTGGACCGCCTGCGCAGCGCCGCC
>JBBSRE010000133.1:0-7612 GCA_038243365.1 Burkholderiales bacterium
GGCATGCGCTTCGTGCAACTTCCTGCCGGGGCGTTCGACATGGGAAACGACGAAGCAGTAGACAGCCTGGCGGCCGCGTATCCCCAGGCCGAACGCAGCCGTCTGGTGGCCTTGAAGGATGAAGCGCCCGTGCACCGGGTGCGTATCACACGAGCTTTTTTCTTGGGCCAGCACGAAGTGACCGTCGGGCAGTATCGACGGTACTTGGAGGCATCAGGCCACACGCCCGAATCCATTGCCGACGGCACTGGCGGCTATGGCTACAACGCGGCCTATGAGCCGTCCACCACCGTACGCGGGGATGCGTTTGAAGGGCGTGATCCGCGCTACTCCTGGAAGAACCCCGGGTTTGCCCAAACGGAGGATCACCCGGTGCTCAACGTCACCTGGAACGACGCGGTCGCCATGGCGCGCTGGCTCAGCCAGCGTGAAGGCGTCACCTACCGCCTGCCAACGGAAGCCGAATGGGAATACGCGTGCCGCGCCGGCAGCCGCCAGCGTTACTCGGGCAGCGATGATCCGGCCAGCCTGCTCAAAACGGCCAACACCTTCGATGCAGACGCCGCGCGCCACTGGCCCAAGTGGCAGGCGCAGGCCTTGCCGGGGAGTGATGGCTACGCTTTCACCGCCCCGGTCGGCAGCTTTGCGGCCAATGCTTTCGGACTGCATGACATGCTGGGCAATGCCTGGGAATGGACATCGGACTGGCACGGCGATACCTACTACGCCACATCTCCCACCGAAGATCCGCAAGGCCCGGGCGAGGGCTCTGTGCGGGTGCGCCGAGGCGGCTCTTGGCACACCTGGCCACTCTACGCGCGCTGCGCCTACCGCAACTGGAACTCTCCGGAGACGCGCTACATCCTGGTGGGTTTCAGACTGGTGCGCGAGTTGGGCAAGGCTGGTGGGCGAGCTGTGCGACCGCGCCCACCCGCATAGGCCAGCGGTTCAGCCCTGGCCGGCGTTCTGCAGTGCCGCGATGCGCTCTTCAATGGGCGGGTGGGTCGAGAACAACTTGCCGATGCCGCCGGCGATGCCGAGCGCCTGCATGCTCTTGGGCAGCTCAGCGGCGTGCACACCGCCCAAGCGGGCCAGTGCATTGATCATGGGCTGGCGCGCGCCCATTAGCTGGGCCGATCCGGCATCGGCACGAAACTCGCGCCGGCGCGAGAACCAGGCCACCACCATGGCCGCGACAACGCCCAGCACGATATCCAGCACGATCGTGGTCACCCAATAGCCGATACCCGGGCCCGAGCGGTTGGAGTTGCCGCGGTTGAGAAAGCCGTCCACCGCGTAGCCGATCACGCGCGACAGGAACACCACGAAGGTGTTCATCACACCCTGGATCAGCGTCATGGTGACCATGTCGCCATTGGCAATGTGGGCCACCTCGTGACCGATAACCGCCTTGACTTCCTCACGTGTCATGTTGCTCAGCAGGCCGGTGGACACTGCCACCAGCGCCGAATTCTTGAACGCGCCCGTGGCAAAGGCGTTCGGGTCGCCTTCGAAGATGCCGACCTCTGGCATGCCGATGCCTGCCTTGTCGGCGAAGCCTCGCACAGTCTCCACGATCCAGGCTTCATCCTGGTTGCGCGGCTGCTCGATCACCTTCACGCCGGCACTCCATTTGGCCACCGGTTTGCTGATCAACAAGGAGATGATGGCGCCGCCAAAGCCGATGATGAACGCGAAACCCAACAGCGCGCCCAGGTTGAGTCCATTGGGCGTGAGGTAACGATTGACGCCAAGCAGGCTGGCAACGATGCCCAGCACCACCACCACGGCCAGGTTGGTCAACAAAAACAGGGCAATACGCTTCATGAACGCTCCACGATGGGGATCGGGTAAAGGGCTAAAAGGCTAAAGGACAGAAAACAAGAAAACAGGACGACTTGAGAAGATGCGGTGCCAGCGCCAATTTTCAAGGAGCGCTGGCGAGCCGGCGCGGCCGGAAAACTGCGCGGTCATCATAAAAGGAAAGGTCTGCGTTCTCAATGCACCAACCAGGTATTCCAAGTAGCGGAAGCGGAGTAAACGGCTTGGTGCGCATGAAGTCCAATTGCAGCTCAGCGCTCATCCAGCGGTCAATGTGAGCTATTTTTTCAGGAGCGCCAGCCGTTTCGGATGATGGCGCGTCGGCCTGCGGCGCGATTGGGCAAGGCAGCGCCAGCACGTGCGCCGTGATGCCCTTGCGCGGTCGCACCAGCTGCTCCAGCACCGCATGCCCAAACACAGTGAGCGTGGCCTGTTGCCACAGGGGTCTGTGCGTGACAAAAAGCCCGTGCCAGTCGCGTGCCAACAGCGCCTGCCATAGCGCATCGGGCGCCTGCAGCACTGCGCCGCTTTCATCGAACAGGGTGCAGGCGTCACGCAGGGGTCCCCGCACTGAGCCCACGCCCTGCTCTGCCAAAGCCTGCGACTGCAACTGGTTGAGCCGGCTTTTGGTAAGCGGATAGTGCTGCCAGATCAGCCCGTTGAAGAAATCGTGAAGGTTGTTGCGCGTGGGGACGCTGCCGCTACGCGCGATGAACTCCTCATATGCCTGCCCTGCGGGCAGCGCCGAATGCGGCACAAAGCGCACAGGCGCAAGCGTATCTGAGCCGGTGCCCAATGCCTGATGCACCGGCACGCCATCGGCAACCCTGTCGGCCATGACGCGGCCAACTCCTCGCAGCGGCGCCATCCACGGAGCCGCCCAGTTCGCCTCGGCCATCGAAGCCGTTGTGGTCACGGGCGAGTGGCCGTGCAGCGAAGCGAAAGAATCACAAGCGGCTTAACCGGGCAGTGCACGCCAAGCGAGCGGCTCTCCGGACCGTAGCGGTTTCAGTTCCGCTTCTCCAAACGCATAGCTGTGCGGTGGCGTCCATGCTTCGCGCTGCAGTGTGAGCGTGCCGGTGTTGCGCGGCAGGCCGTAGAAATCGGGCCCGTGAAAACTGGCAAAACCCTCGAGTTTGTCTAGCGCGCCGGCCGCGTCGAACGCCTCTGCGTAAAGCTCCATGGCGGCGTGGGATGTGTAGCAGCCGGCGCAGCCGCTGGCGTGCTCCTTGAGGTGCGCGGGATGCGGCGCGCTGTCGGTGCCGAGAAAAAACCGGTCGCTTCCGCCAGTCGCAGCGGCCACCAGCGCTTGGCGATGCTCTTCGCGCTTGAGTACCGGCAGGCAGTAAAAGTGCGGCCGAATACCACCCAGAAAAATGGCGTTGCGGTTGTAGAGCAAATGGTGCGCAGTGATGGTGGCCGCTGTGTAGTCGCCCGCCTGCGCCACATACTGCGCCGCGTCGCGCGTCGTGATGTGCTCAAAGACGATTTTCAGCTCGGGAAAATCGTGGCGGAGCGGTATGAGTTGCTGGTCGATGAACACCGCCTCGCGGTCGAACAGGTCGATCTCGGGACTGGTCACCTCGCCATGCACCAGCAGCGGCATGCCGGCTCGCTGCATCGCTTCCAGCGTCCTGTACGTCTTCTTGAGGTCGGTCACGCCAGCATCGCTGTTGGTGGTGGCGCCCGCCGGGTACAGCTTCACCGCCACCACGCCCGACGCACGCGCGCGGTCGATCTCATCGGGTGGCAAGTTGTCGGTGAGGTAGAGCGTCATCAACGGCTCGAACGACGAGCCCTCCGGCACGGCGGCCAGGATGCGTTCTCGGTAGTCCGCTGCCTGCTGCGCCGTGGTGATGGGCGGGCGCAGATTGGGCATGACGATGGCGCGGGCAAACTGCGCAGCGGTGTGCGGCACCACGGTTTGCAGCGCTTGGCCGTCGCGCAGGTGCAGATGCCAATCGTCCGGGCGGGTGATGGTGATCGCGGTGGTCAGGGTCTGCGGGGCAGAGGGGGGGCTTGCAGCAGTCATGCAAAGCATTGTCCCATTGCCAATACAGCTCCTAAAAATATAGCTGCTCGCGCTTTATGCACAAGCGCTAGCAGCCATTTTGAGTCGAAAATTTCTATCAGTGCTGCAGGATCTTGTTGAGGAAGTCCTTGGTGCGCGGCTGGCGTGCTTCCAGGTTGTTAAAGAACTCTTCGCGGCTGCAGTCTTCCAAAATTTTGCCGCCCACGTCCATGAAGATGACCCGGTGAGCCACCTTGCGCGCAAAGCCCATTTCGTGCGTGACGCACATCATGGTCATGCCCTCGTTTGCCAAGCCCACCATCACATCCAGCACTTCGCCGACCATCTCCGGGTCGAGCGCGGACGTAGGCTCGTCAAACAGCATGACGATCGGGTCCATGCTGAGCGCGCGTGCAATCGCCACGCGCTGCTGCTGCCCGCCAGACAACTGGCCGGGGAACTTGTCTTTTTGTTCCGACAGACCCACGCGGTCGAGCATCTTCAGGCCGCGCTTCAACGCGTCGTCCTTGCTGCGACCCAGCACCTTGATCTGCGCGATGGTGAGGTTCTCGGTGACGGAAAGATGGGGAAACAGCTCGAAATGCTGGAACACCATGCCGACGCGGCTGCGCAATTTGGGAAGGTCGGTCTTAGGGTCGTGCACTGCCACACCGTCGACCCAGATCTCGCCCTTCTGAAAGGGTTCGAGCGCGTTGATGGTCTTGATGAGCGTGGATTTGCCCGAGCCCGAAGGGCCGCAGACCACCACGACTTCACCCTTCTGGATGGCGGTAGAGCAATCAGTCAGCACCTGAAAGCTGCCGTACCACTTGGAGACGTTCTTGAGTTCAATCATGAGAGAAATTCCTTGGCCACTGCTGCGTCAGCGGACGATGGCGATCTTGCGATGCAGGCGTTTTACCGACCACGACATGGCAAAACAGATGACAAAGTAGACCAGTGCTGCAGCAACGTAGGCTTCAATCGGGCGGCCATAGTTCTTGCCGGCAATCTCGAAGCCCTTGAGCATGTCGTAGGCACCGATGGCATAGACGAGTGATGTGTCCTGAAACAGGATGATGGTCTGCGTCAACAGCACGGGAAGCATGTTGCGGAAGGCCTGCGGGAGGATTACCAGCTTCATGTTCTGCCCGTAGGTCATGCCCATGGCCTGACCCGCATACACCTGGCCGCGCGAAATCGACTGAATGCCAGCGCGCATGATTTCGCTGAAGTACGCTGCCTCGAATGCAATGAAAGTCAAAACGGCGGACATTTCGGCGCGGTAATTGGAGCCAAAATCGCCAAAAAGTCCGTAAAACGACGCAGGGACGAGCAGAAAGAACCAAAGAATCACCATCACGAGCGGGATGCTGCGCATGCCGTTGACGTAGATGGTGGCGGAGGTCACCAGCCACGGGCGGCCAGAGAGCCGCATCAATGCGAGCACGGTTCCAAAAAACAAGCCGCCAAGGGTGGCAACCACCGTCAGCACGACGCTGAAGTAAAGGCCCTTGATCACAAAGTTCTGGATCAGGTCCCAGGTGAAGAAAGAAAGACT
Organism: Burkholderiales bacterium; assembly: GCA_038243365.1. Lineage (GTDB taxonomy): Bacteria > Pseudomonadota > Gammaproteobacteria > Burkholderiales > Burkholderiaceae_C > Simplicispira. The sequence continues at coordinate 5,394 of JBBSRE010000133.1, forward strand.
GAGCGAGACATCCATCTCAGTGCCCCCCGCCAACGGCAATGAAACCCGGCACCCGAGTTCGCTTTTCGATGTATGCCATGACGCGATTAATTGCAAAAGCCGACACAGCGTATAGCGCCGTCACGGCCAAGTAGATCTCCACCCCGCGGGAGGTCTCCTCCTGGGCCTGCATGGCAAACCAGGTGAGTTCAGTCACGGACACTGCGAACGCCACAGAGGAGTTCTTGAAGATGTTCATGGCCTCGCTGGTGAGCGGCGGAATGATGATGCGCAGTGCCATGGGCAGCAGCACGTAGCGGTAAGTTTGAAACGTTGTGAAACCCACCGCCATGCCTGCGTAGCGCTGGCCGCCTGCCAACGATCCCAGGCCCGAGCGCACCTGTTCGGCGATGCGGGCCGACGTATACAGGCCGAGGCCCAGCGAAGCGAGTAGGTACCCGGGTATCTGTTGCAGCAGGGGAAAAAAGGCTGGCACGACGTGGTACCAAAGAAAGAGTTGCACGAGGAGCGGAATGTTGCGAAACAACTCCACCCACCCGTTGCAAAAACGGACCAACCAGGGCCGCCCTTGCAATGTGCGCAGTGTTCCGACGATGCCACCCAACACCAGGGCCACGATCAGCGCGAGCACCGACACCAGCACCGTCCAGCCCCACGCAGAGATCATCCAATCAAGATAGGTGATATCGCGGCCCGTACCAAAGCACCCCGGCGTGATGGTTTGCTCTAACGTGTCCGTACAGAACACCTGCCAATCCCAACTCATAAAGTTCCTTCTCATCTACGACGCAAGCGCGCCACGAAAAAGCCCCCTCGAACTGATAGTTCGCAGGGGGCTTTGACCCACGTCCGCGTTATTTCTTGGCGTAGTCTTCCATGGGTTTGTCGTTTGGATGAGCCCACGCGTCCTTGGTGGCGTCAGACAGGGGCAGCCCGATTTTCGTATTCGTCGGGGGCACAGGCTGCATGAACCACTTGTCGTACAACTTGGCCAATGAGCCGTCGGCGATCTGGCGCTTGATGGAGTCATCCACCGCCTTTTTGAATGCCGGGTCGTCCTTGCGCATCATCAAGGCGATGGGTTCTACCGACAGCACTTCGCCCACCACCTTGTAGTCAGCGGGGTTCTTGGCCTTGGAAATGTTGGCTGAAAGAATGGATGCATCCATGACGAACGCGTCAGCACGGCCGCTTTCTACCAACAAGAAGCTGTCGGAGTGGTCCTTGCCGTACACCTCCTTGAAGTCCAGGTTGCCTGCGCGCTCGTTCCGGCGCAAGGTTTGCACCGACGTGGTGCCGGTGGTGGTCGCCACCGTTTTGCCTTTGAGATCCTTGATGGATTCAATGCCCGAATCGGCCTTTACCGCCATGCGCACGCCTTCCACATAGGTGGTCATCGCAAAACCCACATCTTTCTGGCGCGCCAAGTTGTTGGTGGTGTTGCCGCACTCCAGATCTACGGTGCCATTCGTCACCAGAGGAATGCGGTTTTGCGAACTAACCGGCTGGTATTTGATATCGATCTTGGCGAGACCCAATTGCTTTTGAATATCGTCCATGATCCGTTCGCACATTTCAGCGTGGAAGCCGACGTATTTTCCGTTGCCGAGCGTATACGAGAGGCTTCCCGACTCGCGTACCCCGAAGGTCACGCTACCTGAACCTTTAATTTTCGCCAGGGTGTCGTTAGCCTGTGCCAACGCAGTGCCGGCGGCCAGCGCGAGCACGGCCACAGCCAGTAGTTGCTTTTTCATGGTTGTCTCCTTGGGGTATGCCGAAATTGGCGGAAGTCCGGACGCTTCGCAATTGCTTGCCGCGCTTTTTTAATTTCTCGTCAGAAAGGAACCTTGTCGGTCGGGTACTTCCAGAAGTCCCGCAACAAGTAATTGACCGGCAGGTTCAGAGAGCGATCTTTGGGGGGTATGGGTTGCATGAACCATTTGTCGTAAATGGCATAAATTTCCCGGCTCGTAATAAGGCGACGCATCTCGTCGTCCACCAGAGCCTTGAAAGCCGGGTCCCCTGGGACCACCATGATCGCCAACGGTTCGGTGGTCACGAAGCGGCCCACCACCTTCAGTGCCTTGGGGTCCGGGCGGGAGGCAGCCAAGCCGTAGAGAAGCACGTCGTCCATGACGAAAGCATCCGCCTCGCCTTTCTCTACCATTTCGATGGCCGCCATGTGATCGGGGACCTCGAGAATGTTCAAACCCATCAGA
>JBBSRE010000134.1:0-7606 GCA_038243365.1 Burkholderiales bacterium
AGCCTCGATTTCGCCACCGGCGAGACCATCATGGAGTTGATGTTCAGGCTCAATCGCGAGCTGGGCACCACGCTGGTGCTGGTGACGCACGACCGCGGCATCGCCGAGCGGTGCGACACCAGCATCACCATCGAAGCCGGCGAGGTCAATCGGCATTGAGGTTTTTTCACCTCCCAGCGCAACATCGGCGGTCGCTATGCGCTATTAAAGTAAGAGCGTTTCACTGACCCCGATCATGCATGCTCAATAAACATAAGCAGCGCCGGCGAAGCGGGCACTGTTGTCGGTTTGGCTTCCGTCGATGCCGGTCGCGCTGCTATCTTCTCCGTACGCGCCCACCGCCATGGTTTTTCCGTCCCGAGTGAGGGAAAGCGAGACACCGAAACCATCGTCAAACCCAGAGTTTGGCGCCTTGACGTAGGCTTTCTGGCTCCAGGTAGTGCCACCACGGCGGTTGAATACATAGGCTGCGCCAGCCTCGTCCGCACGGTCGTTCGTCTGATCGCCATCAATGCCCGTGGCGTTGCTAGCCTCTCTCGGCGACCCCACGGCCAGCGTGTTTCCATCCCCGGATAGGGCCAATGAGCTTCCAAAATAGTCATTTGTTTGCGGGTTCGACGCCTTCACATAAGCCTGTTGGCTCCAGGTAATGCCGGCACGGGTGAAGACATAGACTGCGCCAGACCCGCTGGCACTGTTGTTCGTCTGGTCGCCATCAATGCCGGTAGCGTTGCTGGCTTCGCCAAAAGCGCCTATTGCCAGCGTGTTTCCGTCCGAAGAGACGGCAACACTGTTACCAAACAGATCAAGTGCCTGGGTATTCGACGCTTTGACATAGGCTTGCTGGCTCCAGATGGTGCCGCTGCGAGTGAAAACGTAGACAGCGCCTGCTTGGACGGCAGCGTTGCTCGATTGGTCACCGTCGATGCCAGTTGCAGCGCTGCGCTCATTGATGGCTCCTACGGCCAAAGTATCGCCGTCGGCAGACAGTCCCAGGGAGCGGCCAAATCGGTCAAGGGCTGAGGCGTTGGATGCCTTCAGGTAAGCCTGCTGGCTCCAGGTGGTGCCACTGCGAGTAAAAACATACGCCGCGCCCGCAGAGGTGGCTGCGATGTTGAGCTGGTCACCGTTGACGCCAGTCGCGTTGCTGTTCTCTTGTTGAGCGCCGACGACCAAGGTATTGCCATCAGCGGAGATCGTGACTGAGTCGCCGAAATGATTATTTGCGTAGGTGTTGGATGCTTTCACGTAAGCCTGCTGGGCCCAGGTGGTGCCGCTGCGCGTAAAGACATACGCCGCACCTGCGCCCGCAGCAGTATTGCTGAGTTGGTCACCGTCAATGCCGGTTGCGTTGCTGCTCTCCATTTGCGCGCCGACGGCAAGCGTATTGCCATCTGCAGAAAGGGCAACGGAATAGCCAAACAAATCATTGCGCTCCGCATTGGACGCCTTGACATAGGCCTGTTGCCTCCAAACGCCGCTGCTTTGCGTGTAGACATAAACCGCTCCTGCCTCGGCAGCAGCGTTGTTCGCTTGGTCACCATCGATGCCCGTGGCGTTGCTGGCCTCGAAATAAGCGGACACCGCCAAAGTGCTTCCGTCAGCAGATATGGCGACCTGTTGGCCGAAGCGGTCATTCAGGTTGGTATTGCTCGCCTTGAAATAACCGATGGCGTAGGTGAGGTTCGGAGTCAACACTGCGCTGGCGGCGCTGCACCCCGCCGAGTTGCAGGCTTCCACCAGATACTGCGCATGCAGCCGGGTGTGCAGAAGGCCGTCGATCACATGTGTGTAGTTATTGGCGGAAATCCGGCCGCTAATGAGCGTAGGCGTCTCAGGTCCTGCGCCGTCTAGGTCTTCAAACACCTGGTAGACCACCGGAGCGCCGCCTGGCGACACGGGGACGGGGTCCCAAAACAGGTTGAAGCTTTTGACACCGAAGCCCATGAGCAAACCTGTCGGAGCGGTTGGGACCGAAGTCGCGGGTGCCACTGAGCTCGAATCGCCGCCGCACGCCGACAGCACCAGCGCGGCGCACACCGGCGCTACAAACAATGAAATGATTCGCATGACTGCCCCCTTTAAAAGGTAAGAAGGCCAAGCTTTGAGCGAATCACAAGCTTTGCATATCCCCCAAATGGGGGGTACGCGTCGCTTTGGCCTCGGCCCTCTAAGCGGTCGCAACAGAGTGAACTGCGCAAACTGCCGGTGCATGTGTAGCTAGGGCGCGGAACGGCCATCACCTTCGAGGCCGGTGCCGTAGTCCAGCCTTAAAGTGTTGTCAGCCGATAGCTTATGATGAGCGGGCGCTATGCGCTATGAAAAATAGAGCGCTTCTTGGCCATGCTCATTCTCAATAAACATAGGCCGCGCCAGCAACGTTGGCACTGTTGTCGGCTTGGTTTCCGTCGATGCCGGACGCGCTGCTGCTTTCCCCGTCCGCGCCTACCACCATCGCTTTTCCGTCCTGTGCCAAGGCGACTGACGAACCGAAACGATCCTGTGCTCCGGAATTCGGCGCTTTGACGTAGGCTTTCTGGCTCCAGACATCGCCACCACGGCGGTTGAATACATAGACCGCGCCAGACGAGTCAGCAAGGTTGTTGGCCTGGTCGCCATCAATACCGATGGCGTTGCTGGACTCTCTGGACGAGCCTACGACGAGCGTGTTTCCGTCGCCGGATATGGCAACGGTGTTTCCAAAACGGTTCCCTGCTTGCGCATTCGACGCCTTTACATAGGCTTGCTGGCTCCAATCGGTACCTACGCGCTTGAAGACATAGGCTGCGCCAGACCCGACTGCGGTGTTGCTCGTCTGGTCACCGTCAATGCCGGTAGCGTTGCTGGCTTCACCAGACGCACTGACAGCCAGCGTGTTGCCGTCTGAAGAGACGGAAAGACTGCTACCAAAGAAGTCATCTGCCTGGGCATTCGACGCTTTGATATAGGCTTGCTGGCTCCAGCTGGTGCCGCTTCGCGTAAAGACATAGACAGCGCCTGCTTGGATGGCAGCGTCGCTCGACTGGTCGCCGTTGATGCCAGTGGCACCGCTGCGCTCCGTTTCTGCTCCTACTGCCAAGGTATTGCCGTCCGCGGACAGCCCTAGCGAGCGACCAAATCGATCCAAAGCATCGGTGTTGGAAGCTTTCACATAGGCCTGCTGGCTCCAGGTGATGCCCCTTCGCGTAAATACGTACGCCGCGCCGGAGCCGGCGGCTGCGGTGCTCATCTGGTCACCGTCGATGCCAGTCGCGCTACTGTTGTCATTGGCGCCCACTGCCAGCGTATTGCCGTCAGCGGAAATCGTGACTGATACGCCAAAAAGGGCTTCTTGGACGGTGTTGGATGCCTTCAAGTAGGCCCGCTGGCGCCAGGTGCTGCCGGTGCGTGTAAAGACATACGCCGCGCCCGCCCTCACTGCAGCATTGTTCAATTCGTCACCGTCAATCCCAGTCGCATTGCTGCTTTCTCCAATGGCACCCACAGCCAGCGTATTGCCATCTGCAGAAAGCGCAACGGAATAGCCGAACCAATCATTGATCCCCCCATTGGACGCTTTGACGTAAGCCTGTTGCCTCCAGGCGCCGCTGCTTCTCGTAAAGACATAGACCGCTCCTGCGTCATGAGCGCTGTTGTTGGTTTGGTCACCATCAATGCCAGTGGCGTTGCTCGCCTCCTTGTACGAGGACACCGCCAACGTGGTTCCATCGGCAGATAGGGCAACTCGCGTGCCAAAATGGTCACCCGAGCCGGGGCTGCTCGCCTTGAAATAACCGATGGCGTGGGTGATGTTCGGCGTCAAGGCTGCAGTGGCTGCGCTGCACCCGGCCGTGTTGCAGGCCTCCACGAGATACTGCGCATTCAGCCGGGTATGCAGAAGGCCGTCGATGACATGTGTGTAGTTAGTGGCGGAAAGGGTGCCGCCAATGGGCGAAGGCACCTCAGGGCCTGCGCCGTCGAGGTCTTCAAACACCTGGTAGGTCACCGAGCCGCCGCCCGGCGGCACAGGAACGGGGTCCCAACCCAGGTTCAAGCTTTTGACGCCGTAGCTCGTGACAAAACCTGTCGGAACTGCCGGGACTGCGCTCGCAGGTGCCACGGAGCCAGAATCTCCGCCGCACGCTGATAGCACCAGCGCGGCGCAGACCGGTGCGAGAAGAAATGAAAGGATTCGCACGGCTGTCCCCTTTGAAGAAGTGAGTAGGACAAGCTTCAAGCTAATCAAAGGGTCTGTATATCCCCCAAATGGGGGGTGCGCTGTGCTGGAGTTCGATCGATTAAAGCGGCTGAGTTGGTGCCAAAAATGTCGTTTTCGGACGTCTTGTGGGCGCTCCGTACTATTTTTTAGGAGCGAAATTTTTTGGTGCGTGGAACAGCGTAAAGAGCTGGTTACAGCTCTTTACGCATCGGTTCGCCGATGGCTTTGACGGCAAACAGAGAAGCGTTAGCTGGTCAGCCCCAAACCTCTGTTTTTTCCGCCGACACCTAGGGAAACTCTCAGGACTTGCCCAGGTGCGCCTGCAGCAGTGCACGCAATCTCAGAGCGCGCACGGGTTTGGTGATCACAGGAAACTCTTCGTGCAAGTCTTCCACGTTGTCCCCTGTCAGCAGGGCAGCCAGCAGCAGTGTTGGGTGTTGGGCGCGGGCAAAACGCAACACAGCCAAACCGTCTTCGGTGCCCGGAAGGCGCCAATCGCTGATGACCACATCGAAGTCGGTTTGTTGCAAGGCTTCCTTGGCACTGAGGGCGTCAGCCGCCACGGTGACGTCGAGATTCCAGATCATCAGCATGGCCCTGAGTGCATCGGCAACCAGAGCGTTGTCGTCCACCACCAGCACGCGCCGGCGCGTCAGTGTGGCCCATGGGGTGTCGGCCTCGGCGCGGGCCGCTGAGTCGGCTTCGGGGGTTGGCGCCGAGGTAAGGGGAATCTTCAGCTGGAAGCACGAGCCTCGGCCAGGCGTGGAATTGAGCGACAGGTGGTGGTCCAACAAGTGAACCATGCGCTGCACCGTGGCCAATCCCAAGCCTGAACCACGCGTGGGGTCGCGCGCCGGGTTGTTGAGTTGTGCGAACTCGGAAAAAATGGACTGAAATGCTTCTTCCTCGATGCCGATGCCAGTGTCAAAAACCTGCAAACAGATGTTCTGGCCACGGCGCCGCGCGGCAAAAAGTACGCCGCCCGTTTCGGTGTAGCGGGTGGCGTTGCTCAGGAGGTTGGACAAGATGCGCTCCAGCAAGCTCGGATCACTGCGCACCCATACGTCTTGGACGTGCAGCCGCAACCGCAAGCCCTTTTCCCGCATGGACGGCTCGTGCAAGCTGCCCACCCTCAGCATAAGCGTGGGCAGGTGAAGAGGTTCAGCTTGAACCACCACCTTGCCCGAGTCGAGTCGCGAGATGGTGAGTACGCCAGCGAGCAAACGCTCCAGCGCGTCTATGCACTCGCCCATGCGCTGCACGACCGCCGCGCTGGAATCGCCTTTGCTGAGCACGGTGTGGTACAGACTCAGCGCTTGTAGCGGTTGCCGCAAGTCATGACTGGCGGCGGCAAAGAAACGCTGTTTCTGGTCGCGCGCTTCTTGCGCTGCCATGCGCAATTGCAAAATCTCTTCCAGCTGTTCGCCGCGTTCGGTCACCACGCGGCGCATCAACAACATGAAGCTGGCACCCATCAACCCCATCATCCACATATTGGCCTGCGAACTGAAAATCAACGACGCGCATACCGGAAGCAACAGAAACGGCATGGAACGCCGCAGCGTGGGTGCGTGAACCGAGGCGGACAATGAGAAGCCGATGGTGGTGGAGACCAGAACCACGGTGAGTGCAAGTTGACGCGTCAAATCACCCCGGTCAAAGAGCAAATAGCCTGCGCTGCCCCACGCGAATGCGCTGAACAGCACGCGCATCTGGTGCTGCTTGAGCCGCCCAGTGACCGCCGTCGGACTTGCCCCGGGGTCGGTAATGGGGAAGGCCACCCTCAGAAACAAGGAGGTCAGCACCAAGGCAAGCCAGAGCCCGGCCAAGAAGCGGTGGTTCGGATGCCCAAAAAAACCAGCTGTGAGCAGCGCAATGCTCAACTGCCAGACGATGGAGCTAACGCGCACCCGCCCGCCAAGGCGCAGCAACTCGCGTTCGATACGAGAGCGGTCAGAGACGCCGGGGGTGGAATCTACGGAAGGGCCGCGAATTTGCATGGACTCAGTCCAGCGCTTCCCTGGCCAGCATCACCGCCTGCAGGCGGTTAGTGACACCCATTTTTTCAAAGATGGCGTCGAGGTGGTTTTTGACCGTTGCAGGCGAAATCCCCAAGTTCTGCGCAATGACCTTGTTGGATGCGCCTGTGGCGAGCATTTGCAGCACCGCCGTCTGTCGTGTGGTCAGGCCAAACGGACTCTCATCCGCACCCAGCGGGGCACCTGAATCGTCCGCCATGTAGAACACCGATTCTCCGGTGGCGAGCGTGCCCAGCGCAGCCAGCAAGGTGTCAATCTCCAGTGACTTGGGCAGGTAGGCCACCAGGCCGGCGCTGCGCACGCGCAGGGGAAGGCTTGCGTCGTCAAGGCCCGACATCAACCCGAAGCTGACATTGCAATGCTGCGCACGCAGCTGCAGTGCCGACTGCAGCCCGTCAGCACCTTGCAGCCGGTAGTCGATCAGGACCAGATCGAATAACTGAGAGATGTCTGACAGCAGCTGATGGGCCTCGTCAGCGCTGGAGACGGCGTGCACGCTCATACCGGGAGCGCGGGCTTGCAAAGCCATGGCCAGGCCGTCCCGGAACAGCGGGTGGTCGTCTACTAGCAGCAGACCGAAATCGGCAAGTGGATGCATGGTGCGTGATTTCCATGGAGGCCAGCACCAGCATAGCCCAGCGTGGCGCCGCGTTCCATAGCCGCTTGTCCTCGTTCGAATAGCGAGCAGCCGAAAAAAATTCACCAGATATCTCAGCTGCCGCGCAAAACCCTATTGGTCTGATACTGCAAAAAAGGAGGCAATTTTCCCTTCGGGGCGATGTTTGTCCAGGCGATGAGTTTCGGCGTGCAGGACGGCCCGGATAATCGCAGCATGTCCAGCCCCAAAGTTCTCTTCGGCTTCCATGCCGTCGGCGTGCGTCTCAAGACAGCGCCACAGTCCATCGTCGAGATTTATTTCGAAGCCACGCGGCGCGACGCCCGTATGCGCCAGTTTCTGGACCGAGCTCGCGAGTCGGGCGTGCGCCTGATCGAGGCCGACAGCCTGCGTATTGCGAAGCTGGCCGGCAGCCACGGCCATCAAGGCGTGGCGGCGCGCGTGCAGCCGCTTGCGCAGATCACCTCGCTCGACGAATTGCTTGAGGGGCTGGAGGAAAGTGGAGTGGCCAACCCGCTACTGCTGGTGCTTGACGGCGTCACCGACCCGCATAACCTCGGCGCCTGCTTGCGCGTGGCGGATGGCGCTGGCGCACACGCTGTGATAGCCCCCAAGGATCACGCGGCGGGGATCAATGCCACGGTGGCCAAGGTGGCCAGCGGCGCCGCCGAAACCATGCCGTATTTCATGGTCACCAACCTGGCGCGCACCTTGGGCGAGCTCAAGGAGCGCAACATCTGGATCATCGGCACC
>JBBSRE010000135.1:0-7602 GCA_038243365.1 Burkholderiales bacterium
AAGTTCTCACCAAAGGTTTTGGAAATAACGTCGCGCGGACGCGTGAGGTGCGGACAGGTGTGTACCAGATAGGCCGCCGCCTGCATGACTTCCGAACTCCCGATGTTCTTGAGGATGGCCGCCACGGCGTCAGCGTGCTCCAGCGCGTTTTCGCCCGTGCCGAGGAGTTCGCCTTCGATCAGTGGCTGCGCGAATGCCCGCGCCCGCGGCAAAGGGTGGGCCTGCTCAGGCACGGCGCCTGCGGTGGCGGCGATTAGCACGGGAACCGCGCCAGGCGTACCGGGCGCAGCCAGGTCACCGGTGTCAGGCGTCTGACTCATTAACCGGACGGCGTCTCGGCAACCAGCAGAAAATCGCTCACCGCTTGAACCTGGTCCGCCGCCACCAGCGTAGGCGCATGGCCCACACCTTCAAACGAGACCAAGTGCGCCAAAGGTCCGCGCGCTGCCATGGCGTGCGCGGTGTCAGCCGACAGCAGATCGGACTGCGCACCGCGCAGCACCAGCGTGCGCGCACTGATGGCGTCGTACAGCTGCCACAGCAACGCCTCGCCTTCGTCCGCCTTTTCACGGGTCAGCGCTTGAAAAGACTGAGAAATGGCCGGGTCGTAGTGAAGTCTATAACGACCTTCTGGTGTGACGCGAAGCATCGGCCGGGTGAGCTCAGCCCACTGCTTAGGCGTGTGCGGACCAAAGCTGGACGAGCTGGCCCAAAGCGCAGCGGCTGCCTGCTCCTCCGAATCCAAAACGACCGGTACTCCGAGGTATCGACCGATGCGTTCGAGCGCCGACCATTCAATGACCGGGCCGACGTCATTCAGCACCAGGCGTCGAACCGGGAGAGGCAGAGCGCCGGGGGGCAAGCTGGCCACGATCATGCCGATGAGCCCGCCCATGCTGGTACCCACCCAATCAAGCGTGGTGATGGGCGCCTGTGCGTGCAGCTGCTGCACCAGGGCCACCATGTCGGCGGCGTACTGCGGCACATGATACGCCTGGGGGTCTGCCAGCCAATCACTCTCTCCTCGGCCGACCACATCGGGGCAAATCACGCGCATATAAGGCGCCATGGCACGCGCGAGCGTGTCAAAGTCGCGCGCTTGCCGCGAGAGGCCGTGAACGCAAAACAGCACGTGCGGGTGGGCCGGGTTTCCGGTGTCGTTCCACTCCCAGTACGCCATGCGGTGACCGGCCGACTGTATCTGTGCCTCACCCGAGGCCGCATCGTCGCGCACCTCACTTTTCGCCGCTGCGCCAGGACACGATACGTAATTCAGCCTAGGTTCAATCATGGGTGGGGCGCGCCAGGGGTTCACGGGATAATTGCTGCATTGCATCCTAATTCATCGGAGGACATTCATGCTTCAAGGAAAGACAGCGTTGGTCACAGGTTCCACAAGCGGCATCGGCTTGGGCATCGCCCGTGCGCTGGCCGCCAGCGGCGCGAACGTCTTGCTTAATGGATTCGGGGATAGCGCTGGAGCCGTAGCTGAAGTCATTGCAGCTGGCGCGGCCCACAAGATCAAGGTCGACTACCACGGCGCCGACATGTCCAAGGTCGCAGATATCGAAGACATGATGGCCGTTTGCCAACGCACCTTCGGCGGCACAGACATCCTAGTGAACAACGCCGGCATTCAGCACGTGGCCAATATTGAAGACTTCCCCGTCGATCGCTGGGACGCAGTGATGGCCATCAACCTCAGCAGCGCTTTTCACACCACCCGCTTGGCGCTGCCTGGCATGAAAGCCGCCAACTGGGGCCGCATCATCAACGTCGCCTCCGTGCACGGCCTGGTGGGATCGGCTCAGAAATGCGCTTACGTGGCCGCCAAGCACGGAATTGTCGGCCTCACGAAGGTAACAGCGCTCGAAACCGCCACCACGGGTGTCACGTGCAACGCGATCTGCCCCGGCTGGGTGCTGACCCCGCTGGTGCAAAAGCAGGTGGATGCCAAGGCAGCCGAGCACAACCTCTCCAACGAGGACGCCAAAAAAATGCTGCTGGGGGAAAAAGAGCCTTCCATGCAGTTCACCACACCAGAAGAGCTGGCAGAGCTCGCCCTGTTTTTCTGCTCCGCCGCTGGTAACAACATCCGCGGGGCCGCGTGGAATATGGATGGCGGCTGGTTGGCGCAGTAAGCGCTACGTCGCGAGCGACAGCGGTGGGTCAACAGATGCCGGTGCGGTTCCCTGACCGCTTTCGCGCAGCCATGGGTACTTAGCGGACAGGAATTTGCTACTAAATTAATAGCTGCTAGCGCTTTACCCATAAGCGCTAGAGGCTATTTATAGCAAAACTCCTATTTCATCTGCACGCTGCCCGAAACGGTTACCGTCACTTCCGCCTTGCCTGCTTCTACCGGCACGGGGGAATCGCTCGAGCTGAACGAAGATTTCATCGCCTCCATGCGCGGCACAGGACCTGGCGCCGAGCTGCTGCTGTCCACTGACACCTCGCGCAGGCTGTAGCCGGTGAATCCGAACTCCTTGCTGAGCTGCTCCGCCCGGCGCTTGAATTGTGCGATGGCGCTCTTCTGAGCATCTTGCTCAACTGCAGCCCGCTGCTCGCGACTCAGATCGAACGCGATGCGGCTGATCGTCATCGTCGACACCTTTGCGGCAGTGCCGGTGATGCGCGGGAAATCGCGCCCTTCCAGCACAATTTCGGCGCGGCCCTGCCAACCGGTGATTTGCTGCTTCTCCCCGTACCGCGGCGACAGCGAAAAGGCGCCCGTACGCACGTCCATCTTCTGGGCTTCGGCCAACTCGCGAGTCTGCGCAAGCGCCGCGTCCAGGGCCTGCTTGAGCTGTGTTTGAACGGTTGCGGCATCTTTACCTTCTTTGACGGTGCCAAGGGTCAGCACCAGCAAGTCCTGCTGCACTTCCACCGTTCCGCTCGCTTGCAGCTGGACCACGTTCTGCGGAGCGGCGATCAAATTGGATTGAGCCATGCCAAGGCCGGAGAAAGACAGAGTGATAAGACCGACCGCAAGGACGGAAGCCAAATTTTTCATGGGTGACGCGCGCTGTGGAAAGCGCTAAAGAGCAAAAGTAGTGACAGACGCTAGCAGATTCAGTTCGCCGCGGCTGTCGGTCGATGGCTCTTTCATGTCACGCTTCACCACGCGAATGTCGCAAGCGCGAAAAAAATGTAACTGCAAGTCAGCCTGTGCCAATGCGTTGCGAAATCGCGTCGCAAACTGGTAACAATGGCCGCTGTTACAAATTGGACCTAGGAGTCACCATGGCCACAAACAACAATAGCCCGCGTGCCGACAAAATTTTGGTGGTAGACGACGACGCCCGGATCCGTGATCTGCTGCGACGCTACTTGACGCAAGAAGGTTTTGAGGTAGTGCTGGCAGAAGATGGCAAGGCGCTCAACCGCATCCTGCTGCGTGACACGGTCGACCTGATCGTGCTGGACTTGATGATGCCGGGCGAGGACGGACTCTCCATCTGCCGACGCCTGCGCGGCGCCAACGACCGCACCCCCATCATCATGCTCACAGCCAAAGGTGAAGACGTGGACCGCATCGTGGGCCTCGAAGTGGGCGCTGACGACTACCTTGGCAAACCGTTTAACCCGCGGGAGCTGCTGGCCCGCATTCACGCGGTGCTACGCCGGCGCCCGCCTCAAGAAGCGCCAGGCGCTCCATCGGGTGACAACGAAACCGTCAATTTTGGCCCGTTCACCTTCGATCTGGGGACCCGAGCCCTGCAAAAAAACGGCGAGGAGCTGCCACTGACAACCGGTGAGTTCGCCATGCTGAAGGCTCTGGTGCGACACCCGCGCCAACCGCTTTCGCGCGAGAAGCTCGCTCTGCTGGCGCGCGGCCGCGAGTTCGAGCCTTTTGACCGCAGTCTCGACGTTCAAGTGTCCCGCCTTCGCAAGCTGATTGAGGAAGATGCTGCAGCGCCGCGCTATATCCAGACGGTCTGGGGCGTAGGCTATGTCTTTGTTCCAGATGGTGCAGGCTAATAGTTAGCCGTCCGGACCCTATGCTCTTGCCCGCAAGTCCGACTTTTGTCCGGTCGACAGTGGCCGCCGCGTTTCGTTGATGCGAGAGTCAGCTGCCGTCGATCACGACGTCACCACGCCTGCGCCATTAGGTATGCCGCGCCCCGCGCGCAAGCGCGCGCGCGTGGGTCTCAACCTTTTCTGGCGCACGTTCTTTTTGCTCAGCGTACTGCTCTTTGGCAGCATCCTGGCGTGGCTGCAAACACTAAGAGCGCTGGAGTTTGAGCCGCGCGCTCTGCACACGGCGCAGCAAATCGCCTCGCTTGTCAACCTGAGCCGAGCGGCTCTCTTGCATGCCGACCCTATTGCCCGTGTGTCGCTGATCAAGACCATGGCCGACCAAGAAGGCGTCCGCATTTTGCCGCGTGAGCCCGGGGATCGGTTCGAGCTCCTTGACAACTCAGACCTTGGTCAGCGCCTGACCGAGGAGCTGACGCGTCGGCTCGGCAAAGGGGCCATCGTTGCCCAAAGCGTGAACGACGAAAAAGGACTGTGGGTGGGCTTCACCATCAATGGTGATTCCAACTGGCTGCTGATGGACCGTTCGCGCTTCACGCCGGCAGGGGGTCGTACCTGGCTGATTTGGCTGGTAACGGCCGGAGCGCTGTCGCTGGCCGGCGCAGCAGCCATCGCCAGGCGTATCAACCAGCCGCTCAAATTGCTCTCCTACGCTGCCAACAAGGTGCGCGACGGCGACTTCGCTGCCAGCCAGCTGGACGAAGACGCCTCCACGAGTGAAATTCGTGAAGTCAACATTGGTTTTAACCGCATGGCGCAAAAGCTCGCCAAGCTCGACCAGGACCGCGCCGTCATGCTTGCCGGCATTTCGCACGACTTGCGCACGCCGCTGGCACGCCTGCGTCTGGAAACCGAGATGAGCGTTTCCGACGAGATCGCACGCGAGCACATGGTGGCGGACATCGTGCAACTCGACGCCACCATCGACAAATTCCTCGATTACGCTCGGCCTGATCGGGTGACGCTCATGCCGGTCAAGCTCAAAGCGGTGGTGTCATCCTGCGTGTATGCGGTGCAGGACCACCGCGAGTTGCAAATCAAGATGAACGTGCCCGACGACCTCAGTGTGCTGGCCGACGAAGTGGAACTGGCGCGCATTTTGTCGAACTTGCTGGAGAACGCGCGGCGCTATGGCAAGAGCGGCGACAGCGGGGTGGCGCATGTCGACATCAGCGCGCGTGGCGTCGAAAACTGGGTGCTGCTCAAGGTAAGGGATCACGGCGCGGGCGTGCCGCCAGAGCAGCTGCTCAACCTGACCAAGCCGTTTTTTCGGGGAGACTCAGCCCGCACGGCTGCGGCGGGCGCAGGCCTTGGTCTTTCCATTGTTGACAAGACGATCCAGCGCATGGGTGGCAACTTTGCGCTGGCGAACTCGACCACAGGCGGTCTTGCGGCCCACGTGCAGCTCAAGCGCGCGACCGATTTGTCGCCGAACTCGGACTCTCAGCACCGGCTTCAGCGGCCCTTGGTCAAACGCAAGTTACCGCCGCAGGCTACGCAGACCTGAACAGCAGCGCTACGGCGCGCGCTTCCATAGCCAAGCCCTGTCCCACTGGCCCCAAGCGCTCCGCTGTCTTGGCTTTCACATTCACCTGAGAGTCGTCGATCTGAAGCGCCTTTGCAATGGTCTTTCGCATGGCGCCCATATGCGGTGCCAGGCGCGGTGCCTGCGCAATCACGGTGCTGTCAATGTTGCCAATGATGTATCCCTCTGCGTGTACGCAGCGCGCTGCTTCAGCGAGAAGCGTCAACGAGTTCGCGCCCTGAAAGGCCGCGTCAGTATCGGGAAAATGCGAACCGATGTCGCCCAAGCCGGCGGCACCCAAAATAGCGTCGGTGATGGCGTGCAGCAGGACGTCTGCGTCCGAGTGGCCAAGCAGGCCCATGGGGTGGTCGACGACGACACCGCCAATGACGAGTGCGCGCCCCGGCACCAGCGCGTGAATGTCCCAGCCTTCTCCAATGCGCATGGCCAGATTCATGGTGTGCCTCCAGGCGATGGCACTGCGTCCTGCGTCGCCACCCGGATCTGTGCTGCCCCGCCAAATCGCGCCAGCGTGCCAGCGTGCATGCGCTGCAGCAGAACGGCTTCTGCCAGCGCAAAGTCTTCCGGGTAGGTCACTTTGAAGTTGAGTGCGCTTCCCGGCACCAATTTAGGGCGCTCTCCCAGGGCCTCCATGGCACTCGATTCGTCGGTTGCGGTGGAGCCGAACTGTTCAAGCGCCTGTGCCAAGCGGCCAAGGCGAAACATCTGCGGGGTCTGGGCCAGCCATTTATCGGAGCGATCCAGCGTCGCGATGACGCGAATGCCGCCCGGCCCTGCGCTTGCGCTCTTGAGCGTGTCCGCCAGCTTGTGCGCCAGCAAGCCACCCACGCCATCCACACTGCAGGCATCGATCAACGCGTTGATCTGCGCCGTCGTTACGAGACAGCGCGCTGCATCGTGCACCAGAACCCAGTCGGCGTCGGACGCTCCGCGCTCTTGCAGCGCACGCAAACCGCCGCGCACGGTGTCAGCCCGCGTAGCACCGCCGCAAGGCACCGCAAAGCTGCCGGCACTAGCGTGACTGTCGAAAAAGGCGTCGCCGGCAGAAATGGCAACCAGTGTGCCCCGCAGTCGTTCCACGCCAGCAAAAGCTGCCAGCGTGTGCAGCACCATCGCAAGCCCCGCAATCGGCTGGTATTGCTTGCGATGCACCGGGTGGTCTGGCTGGTCTAACTGGTCTGGCCGTTGCGAGGTATGGGACTTTGACACCTCGAGCGCGCGCAACCCCTGTCCTGCGCAAGGCACCAGTCCCCAGAACACCGCCTTGGGTTGCTGCACATGTGCGTTTGGCGCCGGCGAAGTAGGCGAGACAAGGGCCTGGGATGCAAGGTTCATCGTCGCATTCTAAAATCTCGCATCCCTCCCGCGCCGGGTGGTCGCCCGCCTGGCGCCATCGGGGCGCTGGTGCGGCTTTCGCCACTCGTGCATGCAACTCCCTCCTCTTCTTCCTGGCAAGCGCCTGCGCCTGCCCCGCCCCATTGGCAGCGCCGACGCGCTGCTGCTTTCCAAAATCGCCGTGCGCGAGCGCGATGCGCACCGCGTGACCGCGATCGTCACCGCGGATGCTTCGGATGCGCATCGACTGCAGAGTGAGATTGAATTCTTTGCGCCGGGCTTACGCTGCGCCCTTTTTCCCGACTGGGAAACACTCCCCTATGACGGGTTTTCCCCTCATCAGGACCTGATCAGCGAGCGTCTGGCGACTCTCTGGCGCATCAGCCAACGCGACCGCGACACCGGCGCTGACGTCGTGCTGGTGCCCGCCACCACCGCGCTCTACCGTTTGGCGCCGCCCTCCTTTCTTGCGGGCTACACATTTCACTTTACGGTAGGCCAGAAGCTGGATGAGGCGCGGCTGCGTGCTCAGCTGACATTGGCCGGCTACGCGCATGTAGGTCAGGTGGTGAGCCCAGGCGAATATGCGGTTCGGGGCGGACTGATTGACTTGTTCCCCATGGGTTCGAGCGTGCCCTACCGGGTGGACCTGTTCGACGACGAGATCGACTCCCTGAGGG